>CAZDYZ010001073.1:0-1918 GCA_964509525.1 uncultured Acidobacteriaceae bacterium | reverse complement strand
TCAAAACCGGGCTCGTGCACTACGGGATTACTGCAACTTTGCGTATTCCGCTTTCGCCTGGCGGTAAATCGGGAGGTCGGGATCGCCGTCCTTCCATAGATTGAGGAAGTCCTTATAAGCTGCTACTGCCTGCGCTTTTTTCGCCTGCATTGCATCGGCGCGTGCAAGTCCCAGATGCGCCAGTGCTCCCGTCCAGCAGTTCCAGACGATGCCGCTGTGATCGAGAATCTTCTGGAACTCGCTGGCCGCTTGCGTCCCCTGCCCAGCCGCGAGATATGCCTCTCCGCGATTGTAGGTGGGATAGAGACAGGAAAGATTGACGACAAACCAAATCTGCCCGTACTCGATGGGCGGCAAAGCTGGTTGCAGGCTGTTGATCGCGACAGTCGAATCCTTACGGTTTAGCGCCAATTGTCCCTGAATCGCGGGCAGCCAGAGAGACTGCATCTGCGTGTCCAGCGGATAACGTTTGTTCAGGTCTTGCGCCAGCGATTCGGCTCGCGCTGCATCGCCCGCCATGGCATAAGCAAGCGCGGCTTCGACCTCGACTGCCTGACTGGTTGGCACCAGCTTTAACCCCTCCGCCGCCGATTGCTTCGCATCGGCCAGGTTGCCAAAAGCAGCTTCCCGCAAAGCGGCATTCTCCAGCCAGATCGCTCCACTTTCCTTGCTGTCGGCACGGATCGCGGAATCTACAGAACGCTTGGTCAGTTCCCGCGCTTTGCCCAGACGACCCGCGTATGCTTCCGTGTCGGAGGCGAGCGAAAGCCCGAAGGGCTCTTCCGGCTTGCCCGCGAACCACTGCTGCTGTTCCGCCATGCCTGAAGAATCGCCCCGAACAAAAGCCAGTGCGTACAGAGCATTGCGGAGTATGAAAGTGTCCGGCTTCCGCCCCTGCTCCTGCTGCAGCGTTTGCCCGGCTTCGTCGAACCGCTGCAAGGCAAGCAGACTGTTGGCGAGATTCACATAGGGGGCGAAATTTTGCGGGGCTAGGCGGAGGTTGTCACGATACTCCTCCGTCGCCTTTTCGTACTGTCCCTGCTTGGTGTACGCGTTGCCCAGGTTGAGATGTGCTCCGTAGCTCTGCGGATAGCTGGCAATCCACTCCTGATAGGTTTGTGCGGTTTTCTCCAATTCCCCGGTCACATATCCGTAATAGTGAGCGGTAATGGTCATTTTTTCCCGCTCGCTGGCATGCTCTCGCAACTGGAATGCTTTGGTGAAATACTCGCTGGCGCGTCCTAACTCACCCATGCTGACGTAATCGACACCCAGGTCGTCATACCCCGCGGCAAAATTCGGGTCGAGTTCGATGGCATGTTGGTCGTAAGGCAGTGCGGCAGCAGGGCCTTTCTCGGAAGACGACTTAACGCCAAGGCTATAGGCTTGCAGAGCCTCCAGAGAAGACGTAGTCGCATGTTCCAGCGGAGCATTCAATTTCTGCACGGTAACCAACGACTCCCCTAGTTCGCCGCGCAGCTTGGAGGCTGCCGCGCCGAGCGCATCTAGCACTTTTTCTTTGCTGGCTGCCGTTGCCTGTTCTTGTGCCAAAGTGTCCCCATTCTGACAGTTCATCACCCTCAGCCCCAGCACATATTGGCTACCCAGACTAGCAATCGATCCGGCAATGTAAGCCTTGCTGCCTGCCCGCTCGCAAAGCTCGCGGGCGACGTCGGGCGTGAGCTTGGTGTTGGGTGGGAGCGTCATCAGCTTCAGGTTTGCCGCAACCTTGTTCTCGGAAAGCACGTTCAGAAACGGCGACTGATTCAGAGAAACGTTAAGCGCGGTTTTGAGCGTGTCGTCGAAGACCGCGTCTCCGGTTTTGTTATCGAAGTCGGCGAGGACGATGGTGTCCTTATCGGTGAGTTTGGGCGTACGGTGAAGATAGAAATAGCCTCCTGTCGCCAATACCCCTACC
>CAZDYZ010001072.1:0-2850 GCA_964509525.1 uncultured Acidobacteriaceae bacterium | reverse complement strand
CTGGTCACGGTAAACGGACGCAGCCTGGCTAACGTGCCACAGGAAGGAACACCCGGTTGGTACTTCGAAGGCAATACCCTGACCACTGTGATCAGCCTGCCCAGCAGCCCAGTCGATCAGTCGGTCACGGTTCGCGTGACTCGGACTGGTGAGCTTTTTTCACACCGCCTGGAACTCGATGGATTTGCCGGGGCGATGACCCGTCTGCGAGAGGCGTACGACGCGCTCAACCAGACATGGCCAATCACGTGGTCGCCGGACGAACTGATTGATGCGATGCAAACCGGCGATCGGCTCAGCTATTCGCCGCAGCAAGCACAAGCGCAATTGGCTCACTACCATGAAGTGGTACCCAAGGCAGTGGCAAAAGTAAGGGAGCTAGCGAAGCCTCCAGGCCAGGCACAGGTGGAGGCATTAGCCAAGCGATTCGGCGTCGATCCAAACTCAGACTTGGTGCAGAAGAAACTAGCTGAGTTCAGGAATAGAGTCGCGCGCGCCGAGGCCGCGCTGGCGGATGTGCCCATCCCGCAGTAAACACATCCTGTAGTGAAGAATCGCCCTCCTGAACTGATGTAGCTTGGCGTTAACATTCAGAGTAGTGTTCCTACTGTAAGACGCCACTCGCTCAAGAACTACCAGAAGATTCCCGAGCTGCTAACCTCCAATCAAACTGCTAAAGAAAACGTTGTTCACCACGAAGGTGCTGCCAATAAACCTTACCTCTGTGGTCTGGACAAATGCACTCTTGGTCTTTAGTGTTCCCCGTGGCTTCTGCAGAACGATGGCGTTTTCCGTGAAAGGCTGCCCAGTGATAACGACTGCTACGGAACGCAGGCAGCTGGAACTAACCAGGGATTCTTAGTCCGATTGCTTCTCTGACCGCGAATCTTGCGCTCAGAGAATCCCCACTTCACGCCGTGGTTAGGTCGCCATCGTTGATCACGGTAGAGCTGAAAAGAGAAATTCCCCATTCAGCCTCTGTTGAGGTAATTGAGCCTGAAGATCGTGCCACATCCAGCGCCATAGCCACTGGCGCCGGCGTCCGTTGTGCTGAGATCTTACCTCGCTTTTGAGGAGACATTCTCCAGGACAACTCCGCCGGCATTTTGTCTTCATCCAACCTGGAGCCTTTCCGCCTCACGGGCGAAAGCTCCAACTACGCAGAGGTATATATGAGCTATCGGCTGAATCTACGCTTTGTCGTCCCACTAATCATCAGCTTCGCAGTTGTTGGCGTGGCAGGGTTAACCGTTGCCGCCCTGCGCGCGACGCCGCCGTCTTCATCCACTCCGGCAACAGGGTCTAACGGCAGTCAGAACTACGGAGTAAGCCAGCAGGGGTTCATAGGTTACGCAGGCGATGTTCTCACGTATCACTACAATGCAGCTCGCCAAGGTCAAAATACCTTGGAGTCGATTCTGACGCCGTCCAATGTCAATTTTAATAGCTTCGGGAAAGTTGGCTTCTTTTCGGTGGACGGCAAAGTCGATGGACAACCCCTCTACGTGTACCGCCTCCCTGGCATCCTCCACACTCAAAACACCTTATTCGTAGTTACGGAACATGGCAGCGCCTACGCTTTTGATGCCGATGCAGGCACACAGTCATGGAAGGTCTCTACACTGGCCCCCGGCGAAACCACCAGCGACGATCACGGCTGTAACCAGATCACGCCGGAAATTGGCATCACCGCCACCCCGGTGATTGATCGCCAGCGAGGTCCAAGTGGCGCCATGTATCTGGTTGCGATGTCCAAGGATTCGAGCGGCAATTATCACCAGCGTCTGCATGCGCTCGATCTGAGGACGGGGGCTGAGCTATTCGGCGGTCCGGTTGAAATTCAAGCGACTTACCCTGGAACTGGTGACGGCAGCCAGAACGGTCAGGTCATTTTTGCCCCCGGGCAATTTGCCGAGCGCGCCGGGCTGCTGGAGGTGGGTGGGGTCATTTATATCGCATTTACGTCGCATTGCGACTTCCGTCCTTATACCGGATGGCTGATGGGTTATAACGCCTCAACCCTGGCACAGACCTCCGTATTAGATCTAACTCCCAATGGCAATGAGGGCTCCATCTGGATGTCAGGAACAGGATTGGCCGCCGATACCCATGGCAACATCTATCTTCTTGACGCGAACGGCACATTCGACACCACGCTCAACAGCCAGGGATTCCCCGTGAACGGCGACTATGGAAATGCTTTCCTGAAAATCTCCACGTCGCCTCAGCTTGCCGTCGCCGACTACTTCAATATGTACAACACGGTGCAAGAATCGGATAACGACCAGGACCTGGGCTCCGGCGGAGTCATGTTGCTGCCCGACCTTATCGACAACAATGGCCAGGTTCATCACCTGGCAGTGGGGGCGGGTAAAGATACAAACATCTATGTGGTGAATCGTGACAACATGGGGAAATTCAATCCCAACAATAACAACGCCATCTATCAGGAACTTGTCGGAGCCCTGCCCGGAGGCGTGTGGGGAAATCCGGCATATTTCAACAACACTGTGTATTACGGCGCAGTGGGCTGTCCTCTCCAGGCCTTTCCCATCAGCAACGCAATGCTGGCGACCTCACCGAGTTCCCAGAGCGCCACCTCGTTCGAGTATCCGGGAACATCTCCCGCAGTGTCGGCCAATGGAAGCTCGAACGGGATCGTCTGGGCTGTCGAGAACAGCTCCCCGGCAGTGTTGCACGCTTACGACGCCACCAATCTGGCGAACGAGCTGTATAACAGCACGCAGAACGGTTCGCGCGACACGCCCGGGCCGGCGGTCAAGTTCGCGGCCGCCACCGTGGCGCACGGCAAAGTTTACGTGGGCACAGCCACGCAACTGGCGGTCTTCG
>CAZDYZ010001071.1:0-5253 GCA_964509525.1 uncultured Acidobacteriaceae bacterium | reverse complement strand
AAATTGCGTAACCTTCTCCAGCGAAGTAGAGCCGAGAGGGTTGCCCAGCGATCGCTGAGGAAGAAGAAAGCCGCTCGCAACGCGAGGCAGCCGGTATTCAGGCGTGACACGATCCCATCCGCGTTATCCGCCAACCTAGATTCAGGGAACGTGTCGAGCCTCGTTATGGCTGCTTGAGTGGACCATGTTGGTGCCGGAGCGGGGCCACCCGCTCCGATCGGGTTGTGGGCTTGAAAGCGGGTGGACGGAGTCGACAGCAGCACCATCGTGAATGCGAGACGACCTCGGAGGAAGCCCGAATCTGCGTTGGTCACCAATAGGTCATGGTTCGAGTCGGGGACCCAGAGATGCAGTCACTACGCCAACCCCTTCTTGCCTTTCCTCAAGACAAGATAATTGATCTCGTGCCCGGTTGTGCCAGAATAGCTCTCGAACAGAGCAGCAGGATCGTAGTCTGCAAGCCCTGGGATAGTTTCGCTATAGACCCGATGGTAAGCTTCACGTCGGACAAGACTCGTCGGATTATATTGGATGGGTGTTCCGACCAAAGGATGTTCAGAATGACTGGGATCGGGCGGTCCTGCGATTTGATGTTTGGGTGCCACTGATATGCATTTCATTGGTTGCATCACGGAGAGTCCGTTGTTCGGAGCGTCGGTGTCGTTGAGCCCTTGTCATCGTCTTCGCGCCCCCTTAGTCGGCGCGTGTGGCGAGTTTTGACGGGGGTCAGACGTCGGCCGGTCTTTCGAGCACTGCCGACGTCTGCCGAGGTGGTGGGACATGCCAACGAACGCGGACTTTGTCCAAGCGACTAAACATATGGACAGGCGGGGTTTTCAGCCTACCCCGCGACGATAAACCGCTTTCCGAATCCGCACAATACGGTGTTTTCTGTAGATTGCATCAATATTGTCTACACGACGACTTGGGTCATCAAATCGGTGTTTTTTACTACTCTTGCGAGGATGAATTGCCAGCACAAGCCGTCTTCCTGTCAAATGTGTCACGAACTTTCGTTGCCAAAGCAGGAAAGCCACCACCCGAGCCTCCAGCCGAATTGAACGCGAATGAACGTGAGCTCTAATGTGCCGATCATGGTCAGCCAATGCAGAGGCGGCCGATACAAAAACCTGCCCTCCGCTTCTATTCTTGAATGCAAAGATCCAGTGGGTGCACGCGCATCTTTAATTATTTTCGATGTTCTCTTCTAATACTCTTCATCCTCGACTAACTCTCTCACCAACCCCTTGACAGCCTTCTTTACCGCATCTTTGACAGTGGTTTGCACCTGCTTAGGGTCAAGCTCGATAGTCGCCTGATCGCCAACGATTTGCTGGACCGCCTGTTCCACAACGGGCGCCACGCTGGGAAGGTCTTTGGCAATGACCTCGGCTGCTTTAGTGGCTGCTTTCGTTACAGGTGCCGCCACATTCGGCTTTGCCGGCTCAACTTTCGAAGCTTCTGTCGAGTTCCAGTCGTCCTCGAAGATCCGCACCATCGCGTTCACTATTCTTGAATCGCGAAGGATCACCCCAATTTCCCGTCTTGCATCCAACTCCAGCTCCCGGAGACTCTGGCTACCGAGGAAGACATGGTGGCGGTCCCGAATGATCGTGCGGGTGTGCAAACGCATCTGCTGGAGTTTGCGCACATCCAACCTGCTATTCCTGCTGGTTATGCGCCCCACGATACGGATCTTGGCTCCTACTCTAGCCCGCTCTTCGAGCAGCCGAATCATCGCACGATCGCCAATCTTGGAATCGTAGACGAGCAGTTCCTGCTTCGCTCCTTTCAGGAAAACCGACAACTGTTCTCGGGCGTTGACTGGGCTGACGAGAAACTTACTGCACCTAGAAACATAAGGCTGACGTGTAGTGTCTGCTTCGAAGAGCTTGATTGCTTCCTGGACCAGTCGGCGGTTCTTGGTGACAATTCCGAAACTACGGCTGTGGTCGATGTCCAGATGTGTGAAATTGAAGGCGAGGACATAAAGCTCCTTGCGGTCCACGATCATCATCTTTCCGTGATAGCGCACCAGATCATCTGAAGTGCGAGCAACGGTCACGCCTTTCGCCAGCAATCGCATTTCCAGTTTGCGCAGGTTTTTCTCGCCACTGCGATTGGTGTCGGCAATGAGTGCGTGTACGAAGGCGCCGCGCTTCACTGCGTTTTCCAGGGCATGCTCCACTTCTTTGCGATCAAAACGAAAGATGGCAATCTCCACGCTTTTCTTGGCGTTGTCGATTCCATTGATCAGCGGAGCGATGCCATCTTCCGGCTGGACGATGAGTTTCACGCGTAAATTTCCTCGCGGGTTCCTTGCTGTCAAAGATTGGATGCAGCAAACGGCCTTGGATTTGCCGAGACTTGCACTTAACTTTGCAATCGCCACGCGATCCCTCGGTTCTGGTTGTCGTCAACATCGTAAGAAGTCCCGTCCTACGCCCGCTGTTAACCGCCGTCGGGGAAGCGTTGCATGCAGCGGCAGGCTTAGGTCGGGTGATGATATTCTAGGCAGCCGCTTGTGGACTTCTCACAGCTTCTTTTGCACCCTCGGTCTCGTCTGACTGGCAGGGAAGGCCGACTACGGCATGATCCGGCAGGACAAGCCGGACGTACACGCTCCAGGTGCGACCAAACACTCGCACTGATCGCCCCATAACCCAACTTGCAAAGGCTCATGACGAACTCTCCTGAATGCCTTGCATCCCGGGTGGTAAATGCTGATTTGACATAAGGACATGACTAAGCGCCCGAGGAGGACAATCGAACTTGACACTACCAGACGGAGGAAAGTCGATGAGCAACTGGGAACGTTCATTTGTCGGCTGAGCGTTTGAGTGGGCTGCCGAGGTCGCAAAGCGCACAGCACTTGCTCCTAAGAGCCAACACCCCAGACGAAGCGGCGAGCGTCAGCTAGTCAGGTTTAACCTCCGTGGTTGGTGGCCTCTGTCTTGGCCCTACGCACGGTGGCCAGGAAAGATTCGGCTTCGCGTGGAGCTGGTACCGCTCCTGTCAACGTCGGACGGAACCCAACCATCCGGCCGTAGAAGGCGCGCGTAGCACCGTCATCCTGCTTGATAACAGCACCATTCAGTGTGAGGCCTGCGAATAAGCCTCGCGCACGCGAATAAACCAACACTTCTGACTTCATCTTCCAATCAGTGCTGGCATCGGCCTCACGACCCACAGGTCCCGCAGCCACACTGCCCGAGCCGCCAAGCTTGAACTTTGCATTAAGCAAGTCCTCCATCCCCTGGTCATTCATGATCAGCATGACCACGTCAACTCCTTCGGCACCAATCTGGGCTCCCCAGCTTCCACCAGTCACAACGAAGAAGGCTGGAGCGCTCCAGCCATGTTCTGTGCGGCAAGTAGCGACGCCACGGCCATGTTCCGCACCAAAGACAAATCCGCCTTTAATCATCGAAGGCACCACGGCCACACATTTGGCATTCTCCAAGACCTTGTCAGGAATCCCCTTATCAGGCGCACCCAGCAATTCATTCAAGACCTTCGACGAACTGTCCAGTCGAGCCATGACCTTGTCCCGCTCAGCACTGGTTTCGCTCCCAGCGCCCTTGGCATCTTGTTTTTCTTGACTGGCAGCATTGGCATCATTTTGCGCCGCCTGTTTGTTTGCGTCGTGCTGCGTCGTGTCGTCCTGGGCTGAGCTGATGTTCGGACCCCAATACGTGGATGCGCAGAATAGCAACATGGTTGACAACACTCCAACTCGCTTCATAAAGCCTTTTTTCTACCTTTCTCGAAACCCCTAGCAGTACCGCCTTCGCTAGATTGGATAGCTGACGGCAACGAAGGGTTGGCAAGTACGGAAAATTTTACGTGGAGGACGCCACAAACCCTATGAGTAAGCCCTGATGGGCGAAGATGTTCACTATTGCAGATGAACGGCGCTCCGTGGGGTGCTGAAGATCGATACTCTTTCGCGAACACGCGGTTGTTGGTGACGGTACATGCGGCATCACCTCATTACCAAGGTACAGGTGACGCGACGTAGCGCAGCACAGAAGGAATCATTAGCGGTCGACCCCGGCAAGGGGGATGTCACATCAAGTGCTCAGTAAGTTGCTGGCTCTTTTAATTCCTCTCTCCGAGCGGCGTCGTAGCTAGTTCTCTCCCATTAGGGTTCGATATAACCTTGCCATCTTTGCCGACGGCTGCAGCTCTGGCGGCGGAAGATTGGCCGGGTCGCTCTGTCAGGATTGGCACAAGTGCTCCCTCTGCTTCCCTCACAAACGTCATCTTGCCAGCAGCGTCTAAGTCAATGCGGACGAAGTCACCCGACTTCACCTGGCCGCTGGCCACCAAACTGGCGAGGGGAAACACGACTTGCCTTTCGATGGCGCGTTTCAGATGGCGGGCACCATAGTTCAAGTCGGTGCCTTCGTACAACAAGGATTGCTTGGCACGAGCGGTACAACTGAACACGAAATGGTGGTTGTGCGCCGCCTGAAGAATGCGTTGCTGCACCATCCCTAGCTCGATGTCCAGAATCTGCTCCAGATGTTCGGAGCGAAGCATGTGAAAAACGACGATTTTGTCGATGCGGTTTATGAATTCCGGGGAAAACTTGCGCCGCGCGGCCTCAACTGCAGTGCGTTTGATCTTGTCGTCAAGATTGGTGTCCATCTGCGCCGGTGTTTGCGCAAATCCCATCGAACCGTTGATCAGAGCATTCATTTCTGATGCACCCAAGTTGGACGTCATGATGATGATGCATTGCGAGAAGTCAACTCGACGGTTATCCCCCAGCGTAAGCGTTGCCTTGTCAAGAATGCCGAGCAACAATTGCCACAACGCATCCGAAGCTTTCTCGATTTCGTCGAACAACACGAGAGAGAGTTTGAACTCGTTGTTCTGCCACTGGTTAAGCGCCTCTTGGGTGAGCAGGGGATGAGTTTCACGATGGCCAAGGTAGCCCGGAGGTGAACCGATGAGTTTGGCGATCTCGTGGGAATGCTGAAACTCGGCGCAATCGATCTTAATGCAGGCGTGAGAATCGCCGAATAGCGTTTCCGCCATGGCTTCCACGACGCGTGTCTTGCCCGAACCGGTCGGGCCTAAAAACAGCAGGTTTCCCACCGGCCGTCCTGGAGGGTTGAAGCCCGACCGGAACATCTGGTAGATTTCGGCGATTTTCTCCATCGCGTCATCCTGCCCTGCGATCTTGCTTCGCAGCGCGGTTTCAAATTCCTGCGCGTCGTCGCTGCGCCGCGTGGGATCCAAAAT
>CAZDYZ010001070.1:0-4934 GCA_964509525.1 uncultured Acidobacteriaceae bacterium | reverse complement strand
GTTCGCGTGGAGGACTCGCGCGGGCGCCGCTATCCGGAGCCGCCGCATCCTTATCGCAATCCCTTTCAGCGTGATCGTGACCGCGTCATTCACGCGCGCGCCTTTCGCCGCCTCGAGAATAAGACCCAGGTTTTCACTCGCCGCTATTCCGACCACTTCCGCACGCGCCTGACGCACACAATGGAGGTAGCACAAATCTCGCGCACCATCGCCGCGGCGCTCAATCTGAATGTTGACCTGGTTGAAGCCCTTGCCCTCGTCCACGATATTGGACATCCGTCATTCGGACACGCAGGCGAACGCACCCTGGACCTGCTGATGCGCCAGCACGGTGAAATCTTCGACCACAACTTGCAGGCTTTGCGTACGGTGGAAGACATTGAACTCCGTTACGTAGACTTTCGCGGCCTTAACCTGACATTTGAGGTGCGTGAGGGCATCATCAAGCACTCGAAGGACTACAGCAAAGCCGAGCATCCGGAACTGGTTGAATACCTGCTTGACCAGCGGCCGCCTCTGGAGGCACAACTGATCGACCTCACGGACGAGATCGCCTACAGCACTGCGGACCTCGACGATGGCTACGAGGCGAAGCTGCTGCGCCTTCCAGAGATTCGCGAGCGGGTTCGTGTGTTTGAGAAGTATTACGTCGAAGTAGAAGCAAAGCATCCGGACGCCCCGGAAAAGCTGAAGTTCAACGAAGCGTTGAAGCGCATGCTGAATCGTTTTGTCAGCGATCTGATTGAAAACACACGACAACATGCGCAGCAGGCTGGGATTCGCAGCCTCGGCGAAGTGCGCAGCTTTCCGGGGCGGATTGCGGCGTTCAGTGCCGAAGTAGAGGAAGAACGTCGTGAAGCCAAGAGCTTCCTCTACGAAGCGCTTTACAACTGCAAGGCGTTGGACCCGGAGAAGCGGTTGGCTGAAAGAGTCGTGACTGAGGTTTTCCAGCACCTTATTACGCATGCTGAGGCGCTCCCTCCCAGCTATCGCGAGAAAATCGGGAAGGAATCGCTGCCGCGCGCGGTCTGTGATTACATTGCAGGGATGACCGATCATTACGTCGAAGAACTGCACATGAGAGTAGTGAAGAAACCAGACGCGCAGAATGCGTAACTCGGCTACCGACTGGATAGGGACCCCATGCGATATTCAGGACTATTGAATCTTCAAGCTGTTGCTTTCCGGATCCTGCTAGGTCCGAGTAGAAAGTTCCCCTGGCAGCGAGGATGAAGAACTCGCGGGTTCATATTCTGTGGGCACAATGTTCTTTTCAATGCATAGGGGCTCCCTTGCATACAGAGTTGATGCAAGCCGTCCCGGCAGGGTTGCTTGGTTTCCTCTGAGTCCCGTCATGGCAGTTTACAATCTAATTACGCGCCGGCGCCGTTGTTCAGCTGTTACCGTTAGCTGAAGAATTGGGTTAGGCATGAGTTACTTCAGACTTAGGATTCAGACAGGCTTGTGCCGTGCGAACCCACCTGCGTCCTGCATGCTCCTGGCAGGCGTTATCGCGTCTGCCCTTGTGCTTGCAGCGTGCAGTAGAAGCAGGGCTGTCGCAGGTCCCCAAGGCCCTCCGTCCATGCCAGTGAAAGTGGTGGCTGTGGCCTACCGCGACATCGGTGACAGCTCGGAATATGTGGCGACCATCAAATCGCGCAACTCGGCCACCATCATGTCGGACGTCGAGGGCTGGATCTTCGCCATCCGTGTGAAGTCAGGCGAGTTGGTGAAAAGGGGGCAAACCCTGATGGAGATCGACCCGCGCCGCCAGCAGGCCACTGTCTCCAGCTATGACTCGCAGCGCGCTTCCAAGGAGGCGACGCTGGAATGGACGAAAGTGCAATTGGCGCGGGCCAAGGATCTGTATGCCGCACAAGTGGTCAGCAAGCAAGACCTAGACCAGGCGCAATCGAGCTATGACGCTGCTCTGGCCGACGTCAAGTCGATGGACGCGCAAGTGAGCCAGCAGCAGGTGCAGCTGCGATATTACAGCGTCTTTTCGCCGACCGACGGCGTTATCGGCGACATTCCAGTCCACGTTGGCGATCGCGTGACCAACACTACGCCCTTGACTACGATCGATGAGCGTCGCGGGCTCGAGGTGTATGTTGCCGTTCCCTCAGAGCACGCGCCGCAAATCAAGATCGGCGCGCCGGTTGAAGTACTCGACAGCGAAGGAAAGATACTGCTGCAGACCAAGGTCTATTTCATCTCCCCCCAAATTGACACCGCAACACAATCGGTGCTGGTAAAGGCGCCGGCGGACAAGGCGGCGGACGCGCTTCGGGCGATGCAATTAGTGCGAGCGCGCATCACCTGGAGCACCCATCCTGGCATCACCGTACCAGTGGTGGCCGTGTCACGCGTCAGCGGCCAGTTCTTTGCCTTCGTTGTCGAACAGCAGGAAGGCAAAACCGTGGCTCACCAGCGTCCACTGCAATTGGGTGAGATTTCGGGCAATGACTATAACGTCGTGCGCGGACTGAATCCGGGCGATGAGGTAATTGTTTCCGGCGCCCAGAACCTCACCGACGGCATACCAGTTAAGATTGAGCGGTAGTTACTGAAGTTTGTCAGACATGAGACCCACTTTCCGGCCGCTTAAGAGTTGTGAGGGAAGCTGGTGGCTGGTTCCGGGGGGCACGTTGCTTGTTTGCTGACTTCTTCATCACGCGTCCAGTTTTCTCGACCGTAACCTCGCTGTTCATCGTGATCGCGGGTGCGGTGTGCATACCTTTCCTGCCGATCGCCCAGTTTCCCCAACTGGCCCCGCCGCAAATTTCGGTGACCTCCTTTTACACCGGCGCCAACGCGCAGGCAGTTGAGTCGTCGGTCACGACCATTCTGGAGGAGGCCATTAACGGAGTGGAAGGCATGCGCTACATGACTTCCAGCAGCGGTAACGACGGCAGCAGCACCATCACCATCGTCTTTGAGTTGACCCGGCCTCTCGACATCGCCGCCGTAGATGTACAAAACCGCGTCTCAGGAGTGTTGGGCCGTTTACCCAACGAAGTGAAGAGCACGGGCGTAACCGTCAACAAGGTTTCCACCTCCTTCGTCATGGCGGCCGGTTTTTATAGCCTTAACAACCGTTATGACAACGAGTTCATCAGCAATTACATTGACATTTACGTCAAGGATGCCTTGAAGCGGCTCCGGGGCGTCGCGGACGTGCAGATCTTCGGCGAGCGCAAGTACTCTATGCGCCTATGGTTAGATCCCTCGCGTCTGGCCGCCCGCGGACTAACGGCCTCGGATGTGGTGTCTGCCTTGTCGCAGCAGAACGTCCAGATTGCTTCCGGCCAAATTGGAGCGCAGCCCTCTGCCAGCAACCAGATGTTTCAGATCAGCGTGCGCGCTGTGGGGCGCCTGACTGATCCGCAGCAGTTCAACGACATCATTCTGAAGCCGGGCGGAAATGGCGCCCTGGTCCGGCTTCTCGACGTCGGCTACTCGGAACTGGGCGCAGAGGATTACAGTGCCCGGCTTCGCTTCAATGGCTACGACGGCGTTGGTATCGGGGTAACTCAGTTGCCCACTGCCAACGCTCTCGACGTGGACAGGGCTGTGCGCGCCGAGCTGGACAGGCTTTCCCAGCGGTTTCCGCCGGGCCTCCAATATCGGGTTGCATTTGACACAACCACATTCGTGGGCGATTCCATCCGGGAAGTGCTGAAGACCCTGGCGGAAGCCATCCTGTTCGTCATGCTGGTCATGCTGCTTTTCCTGCAGGAGTGGCGTAGCACCCTGATTCCTGCGATCGCCATACCGGTGTCTTTGGTAGGGGCCTTTGCTTTCATCAAGCTGCTGAATTTTTCCATCAATACCCTGACTCTGTTTGGCATTGTCCTGGCAACCGGGCTAGTGGTGGACGACGCCATCGTGGTGATTGAAAACATTCAACGCCACATGAGCCAGGATCACTCCAGTTCGCTCGTGGCAGCATCGGTGGCAATGAGAGAAGTGACCGGGGCGGTCGTCGCCACATCCCTAGTGCTAATTTCCGTCTTCGTGCCGGTAGCGTTTTTTCCCGGCACCACAGGGTTGTTGTACAAGCAATTTGCGTTAACCATCGCTTTCTCCATCGGCATCTCCGCTTTCAACTCGCTCACCTTCACACCCTCCCTTTCGGCGTTGCTGTTGCGGTCGGAAGCCGCCCGCAAGAACGTCTTTTTCCGCGGTGTGGAGCGTCTGATCCATCGCACCACCGCCTACTACGTGGTGGGTGCAAAAAAGGCCCTCAAGCTGAAATACGTGATGCTGGTGGTTTTTTTCGCAGGGCTGACTGCCACTTATCTTGTGTACAGGAGCGTGCCTACCGGCTTCGTTCCCGACGAAGACCAGGGATGGTTCATGGTTACGGTGCAGGCCCCGCAGGGGGCTTCGGTCGAGTACACCTCAAATGCTGTACGCGAAGTCGAGGCCATCACCGCTCGTGACAAAGACATCCTCGGTGCCTTCAGCGTCATAGGATTCAGCTTTACCGGCAACGGGCCCAACAAGGCAATGGTGTTCCTCACTCTCAAGAGCAGTAACCAGCGCGTGGGGGAACAGCGGTCGGCGACCGCCATTGTTGACCGTCTGCGCGGGCCGCTGATGGGGCTTAGCGACATCCAGGCGTTTCCCTTCCTCCCACCTGCCATTGCTGGTGTCAGCAGCCTCGGAGGCTTCACCTTTGAGGTGCAGGACGAGGGTGGCAGCAGCGTGCAAGAGCTCTACAGAGTGGCCCAGCAGTTGGCGCGCGACGGTAATTCGCGGCGCGATCTAAGCGGCCTGTTCAGCCCTTTTACCGCCAACGACCCGCAGTTTGTAGTCAAGATCGACCGGGAGAAAGCGCGTAGCTTGCAGGTGCCCATCCAGCAGATCACCGATGCACTGCAGGTTTACATGGGCTCTGCTTACGTCAACGATTTCGATTTCAACAATCG
>CAZDYZ010001069.1:0-6222 GCA_964509525.1 uncultured Acidobacteriaceae bacterium | reverse complement strand
CGGGTCGATGATCTGACCCTAGGCCAACCTGTAGCACTCAAATTCCTGCCCGAGGCGGTGAGAGACGAGGCCACGCTAGAGCGCTTCCGCAATGAAGTCCGGATTGCGCGCCGTATCTCTCACCCCAATGTCTGCCGTGTGTACGACATCGGCCAGGCAGAAGGCCAGACTTTTTTTTCTATGGAATACGTTGACGGAGAAGATCTGGCGTCGTTACTACGCCGCATCGGCCGTCTGCCCAGCGACAAAGCCCTGGAGATAGCGCGCAAGATCTGCGCCGGCCTGGCCGCGGCGCACGACAAAGGAGTTTTGCACCGCGATCTCAAACCTACCAACATTATGCTGGACGGACGCGGCGAGGTTCTTATCATGGACTTTGGCCTGGCCGGTATTGCCCACGAAATTGACGACGTAGCCAGTGGAACGCCTGCATACATGGCCCCCGAGCAACTCGCGGGCCAAGAAGTCTCAGTACGTAGCGATATCTATGCACTGGGTCTCGTGCTTTACGAGCTGTTCACGGGCAAGCCGGCCTTTGACGGCAAGACCTTGGAAGAGATCGTGCGGGTACGCCGCGCCAGCACACCCAACAAGCCATCCACATTGGTACGAGACGTCGAGCCAGCGGTGGAACGGGTAATTTTGCATTGTTTGAAGGTGGAACCCGGCAAGCGGCCGGCCTCAGCTCTTTCGGTGGCGGCAGCTCTACCAGGTGGAGATCCACTTGCAGCCGCCCTGGCGGCGGGCGAAACACCATCGCCGCAAGTGGTCGCTGCGGCAGGCGAAAAAGCCGGGCTGAGAGTCCCCGCGGCGATTGCCTCGCTGGCCATAGCCATAGTTGGGTTGGTCATCTTCTACGCCCTGTATGCCAACACCAGCGCAGTCTCGAAAATGCGCCTGCCGTATTCCACGGAGATACTCTCGCAACGGGCGCATGACATTGTGCAACGGGTCGGTTACAACAGCCCGCCCGCTGACAATGTCGGCAGCTTTTCCTACGACCGCGACTTTCTGGAGTATCTGGACCACGAGGGCGGCGAGCACCCTAATTGGAATGACGTTCTAAAGAACCGACCGGCGATCCTCACTTACGAGTATCGTCAGAGTCCTGAGTACCTGGTGGCCAGCGAGTTCAAGAATAATTTGCTGATTCCTGGCACGGTTGATATGGACGATCCTCCACCCACTCTGTCTGGCATGGTCCAGGTTTCTCTCGATCCAGAAGGAAGGCTGGCCTATCTGGAAGGTATCCCTCCCCAGCGAGAGAATCAGGCTGTGCAAACAAAGCCGTGTGATTGGAGCCAGTTGTTCGATCTGGCCGGACTGAATATCGCGCAATTCAAATCAGCGCAACCTTTATGGAACTCACTGGGCGCATCCGATGCGCGCGCCGCTTGGACGGGACTGTGGCCTGGTACATCGCGATCGTTACGGGTGGAAGCAGCAAGTTGGCATGGAAAGCCGACCTTCTTCAAACTCATTGGCGACTGGACCGAGCCTGGGCGCATGCCGGAAACGGGCACAGACTCGCAGAAGAGAATGTTGCAGGTCGTACTTGCGGTGTTTCTTCTTGTCCTGCTCGGGGGAGCGCTTCTGCTGGCTCACTATAACTACCGACATCAGAGAAGTGACTCACACGGTGCGTTGCAGTTGGCGGTGGTAATCCTGGCCTTGCAGATGGCGCTGTGGCTGTGTATGGGACACTTTGTTCCCTCGATTGGGTTATTCGAGCTGTTTGTGCTGGCGGCCAGCGGAGCGCTCTTCCTGGCAACGGTTTTTTGCGTAGTCTATTTGGCGATCGAGCCTTACGTGCGGCGGCATTGGCCGCACGCCATCATCTCGTGGAGCCGGGTAATGGCTGGGCGGATTCGCGATCCGCTGGTTGGCCGCGATGTCCTGTTTGGGGTGATCCTGGGAGTCATTTGGGCGGTGATTTATGCTATACGACAGCTTGCTCATCAGCATATTGGTGCCGAACCCAACCTCTCATCAGAGGAGTTTTTCCTCGGGGCGCGCCATATCTTGGGAGCGTGCCTATTTCACCTGGCTGGTTCGGTGCAGGCTACGCTGGGTTTCTTCTTCTTAATGTTTGCCTTTCGTGTGATTCTGCGCAAACCCTGGCTGGCAGCGTTAGCATTCATTACCTTCTGGACATTTCTCAAGGTCTACGGGGAACATCACTTTTGGATCGAAGTGCCTGCCCAGATCGCTATTTACTCCATCGCCGCTTTCGTGGTGCTGCGGTTCGGCTTCATAGCTCTGGCTACTGGTATCTTCACAGCCGACCTGTTGCTGAACATTCCTGTCACCACTAATTTTTCGGCTTGGTATGCCGGCAGTGCCATTTTTGTTGTCTTACTGGTCACCGCCATGGCAGTCTGGGGAGCTTACACCGCGCTTGCCGGACAGAAGCTGTGGAAAGAACAGCTATTCGAGTGATATCTCTTAAGCGCCTGATCTATCCAGAGACTCAACGGGTAACTCGATTCTGCCAGACAAAGCGTCTACACCTTTGAGGCAAACGCGAAGCGATTCGGCGGCTAGCACCGCAGGTCCGGAAGAAATCGACGACCCCGTGAACCTCCTGACTTATGCGCTGGACAATGAACCCGAATTCTGACTTGGGACGTCCCGATAACCTTGTTGAGGTTACGCACGACAAAAGTAGCAGAGAATTTCAGCGCTGCAGGTTGGCGGGAAGTGGATCTCGGAGAAAAGCCGTGCATTATCTAAGAATTACTACTACTTTCGACCTGTGTGTCGCCAGAATGTACTCAATGAAGTAATGAAAACGCGATCGCACATAAAGCATATTGCAATTCTCAGAATTCCTTGACCCCTTCGCCCGCGGTTCGCCGTACCTCGTTTGCCACTTAAAAATCCCTGACTAACCGAACGGATAGTAACCCATATCCATTCGGATAGACCCATCGACCGGAACGGAAGATGGGGATCAACTTTCGTGTGAGCAGCCCCGCTGTATGCCCTTGCAACCGCAAGGTCAAGGGACATCGCGCTTCATCAACCCAGGATTGGTATGCCTTTTGCAAGATCCATTTGCGTTGCAGCAAGCTCTCTGAACAACCAGAAAGACCAATAGAGCTTAGCCACAACCAAGTTCAATTTGGGTTCCGCTTTCAGGAGCCCCCAAAGGAGTTGTTATGAAGCACAACGTTTATAAGGTCCTCACGACGCTTGCGGTGGCTCTCCTGATCGGCGTACCAATGTCCCACGCACAGAGCCGACTCCAGGCAAGTGTGCCCTTCGCCTTCAGCCTGAATAGCAATTACATGCCAGATGGCTCGTATGAGATCAGCCCGGCCGGCGGCAGCGCTATTGTCGTGCGCAACCTCGATGCAAAGAAATCCTGCTTCCTGGTTGGATTCATGCATGTGGAAGCCTCGCAAGCGTCCGGAACTCCGAATGCGAAGCTGGTATTCCACAAGTACGACAATCAGTACTTCCTGTCTGAGATTTGGAGCGGACAGAGCAGCACCGGGATAGCATTGCCCGAGTCGAAGCGGGAGAAGGAACTGCAAACTGCAAACAACCTCGACCACCAACCCGAGCTTGTGATCGTCGCAATGAAGTAATTTGCAACCTGGCCAGCAAGAAAGACCCGGAGCGGAAGCGTTCCGGGTCTCTTCATTTCTTGCATCTTCGGGCTTTGCAAATTTGTAGTCAGTGGGCCGTTGAGGCGGCCGAAGTGTTGTCTTCCACATGTACAGGGGTGATGCTGCCTATAGATGCCAAGAGCAGGGCTAATCCCGCGACGCCCATCAGCAGGAGCGCACAGGCGCGCCAACCGTCGGCGACCCACGCCCAGCCGGTCACAATCGCGCCCAGGCTTCCGCCGACGTAATAAAAGGTGATGTACAGCCCGGCAGCCGACGATCGTGCACGGCCAGCAACAACCCCTACCTGGACGGTCCCAACCGCCTGGAAGATGAAAACGCCGGTCGAAAACATGGCAAGGCCAACGATGATGAGGGCCAGCGACGACACCATGGTCAACAGAAGTCCAACCGATGTGAAGCCAAACGCAAGTGCAGCAGTGCGGCGGATTCCGTAGCGGTCGAGACAGCCCCCGGAAAGCGGCGTGACGAGGAACCCCAACAGATAGACGAAGAAGATGCTGCCCAATTGGGCGGTGTTCAGCCGAAATGGCGGATCAGCCAGATAGAAGTTTGCATAAGTGAATGCTCCCACAAGGGTAAACAATGCGGAGAACCCCATGCCGAATACCGCCAACAGTCGCGGATTGCGCAGGTGCTGCAGCCCTTCGTCAACCGAATGGCGGATGCTGGCCGCACGGACGAAGTGCCTGGCTTTCGGCAAAGCCTTTCGTACCACGAATGCCCCAGCAAGATTGATCAGTCCAACAGCAACAAACGTGTCGCGCCAGTCGAAATAGTGTGCGACTAACCCGGAAACGTAGCGCCCCAGGAAACCACCGAGCACAGTTCCCGAGACATAAGCTGCCATCACCCTGCCAACGCTGGCGCCAGCAAACTCTTCACCAATGTACGCGATGATGATCACAATGACGCCCGGCACGAAGAGCCCTTGCAGAAAGCGCCAAAAGATCAGTTCGTTTAGGCTACGAGAAGTTGCGGCCAGCAGCGTAGGCGCGGTCAGCGCAAACAGCGACGGCACAATCACCTTCTTGCGCCCGATGGATTCCGCGACTAACCCTACGATCGGAGCTGCGAGGGCGACCGCCAGGATGGTCGCGCTCACAGTAATACTCACCGCAATGGCTGACGCGTTGTAGAAACGCTGCAGGTAGGGGAGCAGCGGCTGGGTGGAATACACATTCAGGAAGGTGCACATACCAGCCAGCATGCAGGCGGCGATGGTCCCGCGAGGTGTAGATGGGGCGAGCGCTACGTTAATATCGGTCCGGGAATCGGCGACATACATCGTATTTAGCGCACAATCAACGTGCCACGGTTATTGCCCTCTGTACGATCGCCGTTGGCTTGTAAGTTCGGACTTTCTGCAGGCGGCGTCCCGTCCGAGGTCATTATCCTAATCTAAACTACCCTGCTGGCCCACGAGAATTGGGTAGGTTGGCGTAGGAGACGTCGCGAAATCAGATCAAGACACAACCTGTGAGTTCAGCGCCGCACACATCCCGGCCGCTGAACAGAAATGCCTCGGCCGAGGAAAACCGCTTGAATCGTCCTGGTCCTTGTACACTTTCCATGCGATTAAGGTTTTTGCGAAGCACAGGTACGGTGCATGACATCTAAGTGGTCGGCGATCGGAAACGCGGGCTTTTACGATCAGCTAAGGTACAGCAACTCAAGTATTAGAAAATCGTCTTACTTCTACGCCGGTCGGCCTCTCCATCGAGGTCTTCGCGAATTACAAACAACCGCTGCGCCAACGGGCGCAAGTGGTCAGAATTTAGGTATAGGGCTACGGTTTTCGTTTATATCTGATATCTCGGTATCTCATTTGCTTGGTACCAATAGCTGCTTCCCAAGCTCCGAGAAGCTTCCAGCTAATTTGTCGGGGAGACTCCAGATCAATGTCCATTCAAGCTCAACCGATCGTTTGGCCTGGCCGGCCCTATCCCTTAGGGGCTACTTGGGACGGCGAGGGTGTCAATTTTGCGCTCTACTCAGAGCACGCCGAAAAAGTGGAGCTTTGTCTGTTCGACATTTCCGGAAGACGGGAGACGGTTAGGGTCCAGCTTCCCGAACAAACTGACATGGTCTGGCACGGCTACCTGCCAGAGGCACGTCCAGGGCAATTGTACGGATACCGGGTGTATGGCCCATATTCTCCCGAAAAAGGCTATCGCTTTAATCACCATAAGCTTCTACTGGATCCTTACGGCAAGCAAGTTCAGGGGACCATTCGTTGGAGCGATTCTCAGTTCGGATACAAGATCGGACACAAGCAGGAGGACCTGTCCTTTGATAGACGCGATGATGCCTCTGGAATGCCGAAGAACGCAGTGATCGACTCTGCTTTCACATGGGGAGTTGATGCGCCGCTTCGCATTCCCTGGCACGAGACCTTGATTTACGAGCTCCACGTGAAGGGATTCACGATGTGCCACCCTGATGTGCTGCCGAACCTGCGTGGCACATATGCAGGCTTAGCGACAGCCCCTGCGATCGACCACCTCAAGCGTCTAGGTGTCACCGCAGTCGAACTCATGCCGGTACACAGCTTCGTGGACGACCGCCAACTCGTGCAACGTGGTCT
>CAZDYZ010001068.1:0-2926 GCA_964509525.1 uncultured Acidobacteriaceae bacterium | reverse complement strand
CGATTTCGCACATTGACACTGATCGTCACCGGGGTCTGGCTTGCCAACCCATTGGCAGAACGACTTGGGCTGACACTGGCTCTCCTTTTGCTCTGCGTACAAGGCGGCAAAGCTTTTGCCGTTGGCATCCGTTATTTTGCTCATGTCCAAAGTTACCGACAGCACTCCGCTGATAGAGTTGTAATTGCTCGCCGTAAGACCCGGAATCGTTCCGTCCCCGGACTTCGTGATCCGGTATTCGCTCGGAAGGTTCACGCGAGTCAGCCACACATTGTTGGTGATGGGGTTCTTATCATCGAATGTCAAGTTTTTCCCGATGTAACGATCGTACGTTTGTTTGGTGGTCGGTTTTGCAAGCAAGAGAAAGACGTAATAGGTCTGCTCCGGTTGGAAAACGCTGAAATGCAGGATTCTGGCTTGCGATTGCGCCGCTTTGCTGCGCGACGTGTCGATAAAATAGTGATTGTTATTGGTGGTTAGGCTGCTTCGCTGGTAGGTGGCTTGGCCCATCAGTAAGATTGGGGTTGCGCTGGTTTCATTGGGCAGCAGGTATTCGCGGTATAGCGGCACTCCGAAGCAATTTTGGTTCGTGCAATCCATATCCCACGTCCCGCTCGCGCAGCTCGGTGAGGCTGTGTTTGCGGCACACCCCGGGAAGACTACGGTGGTAACGTAGTCGTAGGGGCTGGTAGTCGCCGTTCCCGGATAGCTCTTGGGGTCGGTGGCATGCGCTGGCGTCACATCCACGTCGGACAGGCATTCGGGCGTCTGCACCGGGGCCTGAAAGAACTTGTCCTGATTGACCGAAATCGTGCCGATCAGCCCGGTTGAGGTAAAGGAAGGAGCCCCAGGCGTTGGCGTGGGTGTCGCTGTTGGTCCAACCAGCCCGGTCAGCGTACCGTCGTCGTCGTTGAGTTCGGTCTGCCGATCGACGTCGGTAAACCCGGTGAACATACCATTTAGCGCATCGCCGCTATACGTGCAGTATCTGGTCTGCGCCCCCTTCAGATCGGTTTGGAAAATCCCCGTGGATGCGAACAACGGTTCTATGACGAAATGACGGATATCGACATTGTTGAAAAACAGGTTGCGCGAATGAAAAGCGGGCGGATAGTAAAATCCGTTGGGTTGCTTCCACGCGATTGCGGCGTTGGGCACATAGCATGTCTTGTTGTTCGCGTCCCAGGGCATGCCTTGTTCCTGTCCAAGCTGCGAATATTGGCTATTCGCACAATTGTGGTTGTTTTGCCCATCGTTGGGCGTATAGTTACATCCGTTAACTGCGTCATTGGGCAGATCAGTGCGCTTGATGTCCAGGTAGGCGTTCGAGTCCTCATAAGCCGGCCCGTCGTAAATACTGAACAAGCGCTGATTATTCGCGAACGTGCTCATCTGGAATGAGATGCCATCGGGCGACGATAGACAATAGTTGCCGGGATTGGCACCGATTGCATTCTGCGCGCATCCCCCTCCGCGTTGCGGAGGGACACTAGCTGTCGGTGGGGTTAGTACGGTGAAGGTTAGCGGGTTGAACGGTCCGATGTTCGCCGCGAATCCACCGCTGTTCGAGGCCAGCGGGTCGCCATCGTTTGCCTTGGAGCTTTGCGTATTTCCGATGAAGATGTCTTTTTTCGCGAGCGCCCAATGGCCGGTGATCACATCTGAATGTGTATACCCACCGCCTGTCACGAAGGTAATTCCACCGTTCTGCACGTCGGTGATTGCACTGTTGGTGAATAAATACCACAACGGCCTGAGCCAGACGGCCGCGAAATTGGTCGCTGCCCAGTTGAACGAAGTAGTATAGTGATCGATGACGGTGACTACGCAGTTTGCTTCGTCCCCCTCGGAGCAGACTTTTTGCTGGCTGCAATCTCCAGATGCCGGACATTTAGTCGGAAAACGTCCGCCTCCGCCGATGTGCGGATAGGCGTTGTCAGCATCTAAGCCGGTTACCTTGTCTGGCGTGGTGCCGCTTTGGGATGAGGGTGCCAAAGGAAACTCAACCCCTGAGTAAGGGCCCGTGTTCGGAGGCGGAGACGCGTTCAAAACCGGGAAGGAGGCGTCAACTCTATTCGGTCCAATCTGAACCCCGTTACAAGCGGTAGTATTGGCAACCGTGAGAAACGAACTCATCGCCGAAACGCAGCTGTTGCCGGTGAAGATCTGCAGCGGTGTGGTACCACCCGGGGTTTTGCTGTCCGGGAGCTGCTGTTCGGAAGCATAGGACGCGCCACCACTCTGATTCAGCCAATTCATGTTTCGCGACCCGCCGGAGTTGATGCCGGGCAGCAACCAGTAGCAGACGCCACAGCTTCCCGCGCCGGCAGCCATGTTGTATTCGAAGTCGTTCCAGCCGTTCATGATCCAGAACACAGTGGGATGGTCCCAATCGGAGTGGTAGGGAACGACGTCATCAGCAGGTGCCGCCACCTTGGTGGGGCAGGCCTGCGGGTGTTTCGGTGGGTTGTTGCAGTCAGGAAAAGCCGGGGGAGGGTTGGGAATTATCGGATAATCGGGCGAGGCGAGGATGCCCGGAATATTCCTAGGGTTCTGCTTGTTGGTGACCGCCGCGCGGGCAAAAACCCCTAAATTGGCGTACAGCTTATTGTCGGTCTCAGTACCATCCTCCAGATAGTAGCCATGCCCGACTGAGAGGTAGCCAACGTTGCGCGCCAACAGCACGCCTTGAGTGGCATGAAGCACGTACCATCGGGTCATCGAGTCCCAAACCGAGTTGTCTTTCAAGAACGTGTTGTCGGGAACCTGGCGCGCCATATGGAAGTGCACCGGATAGTGGCCGAGCTTTCCACCCTGCCCCAGCCAGTGAAACCCGACTCCCTGGATCTGCAGCGTCTTGAACCCTTGGCGAACTACCATGTGGCCGCGAAGTAGTAACTAGGTATATTCGGTATCGGGTTGCCGT
>CAZDYZ010001067.1:0-2264 GCA_964509525.1 uncultured Acidobacteriaceae bacterium | reverse complement strand
GTTACCATCAATCTGGGAGCTCGCTTAGGTTTGCCCACGTACTCTTTGGTCACAGGATTAGGCATCGGTGGGATCGCCGTGGCCTTGGCGGGACGAGAAACACTGTCAAATCTGCTGGGCACCATTGCCATCATTCTGGATCAGCCTTTCAAATTAGGGGATTTTGTTGTGTTGGGAGAGGGAGATCGTGGAACAGTCACTGAAATAGGTCTCCGCAGTACTCGCATTAAAAGGCTCGACGGGATAGAGGTGTCAATCCCCAATGCGACTGTAGCAAATATGAAGATTACCAACGAGAGCGCTCCGGTGGCCGAAGCCCAGATCACTGTGCCAGTAGGAGTAGCCTATGGATCGTCTGTGAACGAAGTGGAGCAGGCATTGCTCACCGCTTCTCAGAGGTGTGAGTACGTGGTGTCTGATCCGGCAGCATCGGTTAGGCTTGTGGGCTTCGGTGACTCAGCCCTGGAATTTCAGTTGCTGGTCTGGATCATTCAGCCTGAATTCAGAGCAAAGGCAATAGATCAGATAAACCGGGCTATCTCAGATGAGTTCCAGAAACGAGGAATCGAAATGCCGTTCCCGCAGCGAGAAGTCCGCATTCGCAAAGACAAATTGACTGGCTAGCTGAAGGTTCGATAAGGGACCCGGTGCAGCTTTGCAGTTCCCGGGCACACAAGGAAAGTGAGGCGTCGTATGAGAAGTGTGATTGCGGTGATCCTTGTAATTGTCATGATAGGCCCCATGACCGGCTTTGCGGCAGAGGGCAAGAAAAGCGGAAACCAGGCCTATTCTTCGGCTGAACGACAAAGGGCTCAGACTGCTGAAGAGAAGGCTATCCGCTCCACAGCAGAGGCATTCACATCAGCCTTCAACAAAGGTGACGCTAAGGCGATCGCAGCCCTGTGGACTACCGACTGTGAATACGTCGATGAAACCGGTCGGGTATTTCGAGGACGCGATACAATCGGGAAGGAATATGCGGCATTCTTCAAAGCGAACCCAGGCCTGAAGATGGAGACTGCCATCTCTTCCGTAAAGGTCGTGGGCGGTCAATCCGCCATAGAGGATGGTACTGCGCTCGTCAAGAATGCAGGCGGAGACCTTGTCTCAAGGGCTTCTTACACGGCTATTCATTTGAAAGAAGGAGACAAATGGCTCATGGCCAGTGTTCGAGAGCGTGCTGCTCCCCTGATGTCCAAGCATCCAAAATTCGAAGATCTTGACTGGCTGATTGGGGATTGGAGTGCGGCAAAGGACTCCAAGACCCTGGACCTCAGTTTCAAATGGATTGCGGATAAGAAGTTCATCGAACTCTTGTACAGTGTTCGAGACAAGGATACCCCGGTTAGGTCAGGTATCCAGATCATCGGCCTGGATCCTTTGTCAGGCGACGTGATCTCCTGGAGCTTCGATTCCACAGGGGGCTACGGCCAAGGGCAATGGAGGCTCCTGAAAAAAGGAATGATGATAGAGTCGCGTGGAGTGATGCCGCACGGCGCTATCACCACGTCAAGGGACGTAATCTCGAGGATTGATGCGAACAGTTTTTCCCGGCAATCCGTCAATCGAAAGGTGGCCGGGCAGAGTTTGAATGATGGGGAAGCAGTGGTATTGAAACGAAAACCCCAATAAGAGAGCATTCTTAAATTTCCCACTTTCATATAGCTAATGAGGTTCACACACAAGAACTTCAACACGAGGTCGAAAATGAACAAGCCCTTAAGATTCCTACTCGCGGTGTTACTGGTCATAGCCCTTCCCCTTGGAGACGCCTTGGGCCGCGGTTTCGGAGGGTGCCGCGGAGGCGGTTTTGGCGGAGGAGGCTTTGACCGCGGTGGTTTTCGAGGAGGCGGATTTGGAGGAGGTGACAGGGGAGGCGCAGAATTCCGTGACCGGGGCTTTGCCGGTGGCGACATGGAAGGTTTTCGTGACAGAGGCTCTGAAGGTTCCCGAGATTTCGACAGTGGAGAGATGAGGGCCAGAGATTATCGGCCCGAGGCCGAGCGAAGCTTCTCGGAGGCGGGTCGAAGACCTCTTGACGGATACGATGCCGATCGGCCGCGCGATGACGCTAGGGTGTCTCGAGATCAATTGGACAAGTTTCTCGGAATGCCTACCGACGCGGGGCTTGGCCATGTTGCCCCGGCAATCCCTGGTGGCGGAGTTCAAGGGACCGGCGTGGCTGCGGGGGGTGTTCAAGGTGCTCTGGGTGGAGCAGCTGCCTTGATGTCGGGCACTCGCCTCAATAACATCCCGCAGAACGT
>CAZDYZ010001066.1:0-4272 GCA_964509525.1 uncultured Acidobacteriaceae bacterium | reverse complement strand
GGCAAAGTACTACGCGGGCCAGATCCGCAATACCTTCGTACAGGCCCGGCAGGAACGGAGCGGAAAATTTCTGATCCGCGCAGCCGCTTATGCCCTGGTAACGCTGTTTTTGTACGCGCTGATTGTTTGGCTCGTGGTAATCGGGTCCAGAAGGATGCTGACCCGCCTGCTGCGTCCTGGGGCCCTGCCGATTAAAGGCATTAAGATTCAACAGTCGGAGATCCTGGCCGGACAACGTTTGGCTACCATACTCGCGGGACTGGTGCGCCTGCTCCGCGCCATCATCATCTTTCTTCTCACCCTGGTCTTTCTCGGCACTGAGTTCAAATTCTTTCCCTGGACCCGCGTCCATGGTAGGGAACTGCTCGAGTACGTTCTTGCCCCACTGCGATATGTGGGAACGGCGATCCTGAATTACCTGCCCAAGCTGTTTTACATCATCGTAATTGTCGCGGTGATGTATTACGCAATGAAGTTTGTCCGCATCCTGGCACGAGAGTTCGAGCGCGACAACATCCGCATACGTGGGTTTTATCCGGAGTGGATCCAGCCCACTTACAGGATTATTCGCTTCCTGTTCATTGCGTTCACCGCCGTGCTCATCTTTCCCTACTTGCCGGGAGAAAATTCACCAGCCTTCAAGGGAGTGGGCATCTTCCTCGGCGTCCTTGTTTCCCTGGGATCAACCTCGGCCGTCGCCAACGTAATAGCCGGAATTATTCTCACCTATACTCGCGGGTTCCGCCTGGGAGACTGGGTGAAGATCGGGGACAACATAGGAAGTATCAATTCGCAGAACATGCTGGCCACGCACATGCGGACATTCCAGCAGGAGGAAGTAGTTATTCCCAACTCGGTGGTGCTCGGCAGCCATGTCGTTAATTACAGCCTGTTGGGGCAGAGCGAAGGTCTGATTCTGCATACCTCAGCAACCATCGGGTACGACACTCCGTGGCGGACGGTCCATCGGCTAATGATCGAAGCTGCGTTGAAGACCCCCGACATTCTGAGCGATCCCGCACCTTTTGTTCTGCAGAAGGCGCTGGATGATTCCTACGTGCAGTACGAGATCAATGCCTACACGCGGAACCCCCATGCCATGTTCGTCACCTATTCCAACCTGCACGCCAATATCCAGGACTGCTTCTATGCTGCAGGCGTCGAGATTATGTCGCCCGTCTACTCCGCTCTTCGCGATGGAAACAAGACCGCCATTCCGGCGGAATTCCTACCTAAGGATTACCGTCCACACGGCTTTCGTATCGCCAACGCAGAGGACGGGGCCACTGCCGCTGCGGGTAAACATAAACAGGCTAAGCCACCTTAAGGTCACAGGATTTTGACTTCTACCTTGACTTTTGCCCGATGCCACTTATACTGAGTTGCTTGGATGTCTTACGCAACCTACAGCACGATAGAGGTCATGGCCATGTGCATGTGTACCGGTGTCGGTCTGTGGGTTGAGCGAGGCGCGGCAATCGTTAAAGCGTAAGTAGCCGCAAGGATTCTCAAACGGCCCACGGTCCCCATGATCGTGGGCCCTTCTGTTTGAGGCCCGGGTTTCCAGAAACATCAAAAATCGAGGAGAGTGACAGCAATGAGTGCCAGCGACGGAACGCCAACCTTTCACTTCGACACACTCGCCATTCATGGCGGTCAGGACATTGACGCCACAACCAAGTCGCGCGCCGTTCCGATTTATCAGACTACGTCTTATGTATTTGACGATGCCGACCACGCCGCGCGCCTGTTTGCCTTGCAGGAGTTCGGCAACATCTACACCCGCATCATGAACCCGACCACCGACGTATTCGAGAAGCGCATCGCGGCGCTCGAAGGCGGGGTGGCGGGCTTGGCGCTGGCCTCGGGACAGGCTGCCGAAACCCTCATCATCATTACCCTGGCGTCGGCCGGCGATGAAATTGTTTCGACTACCTCCCTGTATGGTGGCACCTACAACCTTTTCCACTACACGTTGCCCAAACTCGGTATTACGGTAAAGTTTGTCGACGCCGACGACTTCGACGGGTTGCGCGCCGCGATCAACAACAAGACGAAGGCCGTCTACACCGAAACTATTGGCAATCCCAAGCTTGACATCGTTGACATCGAACAACTGGCAAGTATCGCGCACGAGAACAGAGTACCGCTGGTCATCGACAACACCAGCGCTACGCCCGCATTGTGCCGACCCATCGAGTGGGGTGCGGACATTATCGTCAACTCGGCGACCAAGTTAATCGGCGGTCATGGAAACTCCATTGGGGGCATAATCGTGGACAGCGGCAAGTTCGACTGGGAAGCTTCGACACGCTTCCCCAGCTTCGTCGAGCCCGATCCGTCGTACCATGGCGTCTCCTACACCAAGGCATTCGGCAACCTCGCCTTCATCATTAAGGCTCGCGTGCAAGGCCTTCGCGACACCGGAGCTTGTTTGTCACCATTCAACGCTTTCCTGCTACTGCAAGGGGCCGAGACCTTGCATCTTCGACTGCAGCGGCATTCCGAGAACGCGCTTAAAGTCGCCGAGTTCCTATCCGGCCATTCCGACGTGGAGTGGGTGAATTACCCAGGACTGCCAACCAGCCAGTACTACCAGCGGGCGAGGAAGTACCTCCCGAACGGCGCCAGCGCCTTGGTCACGTTCGGCATTCGAGGCGGCTTCGAAGCCGGCAAGCGCTTCATCAACTCGCTGAGGCTGTTCAGCTTGCTTGCCAATATCGGGGACGCTAAATCGCTTGTCATTCATCCCGCCTCGACCACGCATCAGCAACTCAGCGAGGCCGAGCAGCGCGACACCGGAGTGACGCCGGAGCTCGTTCGATTGTCTGTCGGCATCGAAGACATTCGCGACATCATTGCCGACCTCGACCACGGCTTGCGGGCTGCAACCAGTAAGCCAGCTGCTTCGGAGAAAAGTAGCGAACGCCCGGCCCAGGTGGCTGGAGATTGACGATGAGCACGGCCTTGCAGCCAACTCGTGAAGGCGATGTGATCCTGGCGCAGGATACACCATTTCGCCTTGACGCTGGCGGCTCGCTCCAGCCCGTCTCCGTCCGCTATGCCGTCTATGGCAAGCTGAACGAGCGTCGCGACAATGCGGTGCTTATCTGTCACGCGCTGTCGGGCTCGGCTCGCGCTGCCGACTGGTGGCCGGAGATGTTCTCCACCCCATCACGCGCAACTACAGAGCGTGATGGGGGCTCAGGTAGTGCTGTTTTCGATCTGTCGCGCGATTGCGTCATCTGCACCAACATTCTTGGCTCGTGTTACGGCTCGACCGGGCCAACCTCCGTCAATCCCACGACCAGCCAGCCTTATGGACCCAATTTTCCGCTGGTAACTGTGCGCGATATGGTGCGTGCGCAGGCGCATGCACTGGGCACGCTGGCGGTATCGCGTTTGCGCATCGTGATCGGCGCCTCCATTGGCGGCATGCAAGCGTTGCAGTGGGCCGTAGATTACCCCGAGCGGGTCGAGCACTGCATCGCCATCGGCACTGCGCCCCTGTCCGCGATGGGCCTCGCCTTGAACCACCTGCAGCGGCAGGCGATACGGCTCGATCCAAAATTTAACGACGGAAAGTATGCGCCAGGCGAGCAGCCTAGAGGTGGCCTCGGGCTGGCACGCGCCATTGCGATGTGCTCCTACAAATCGGCCGAGCTGTTCGACGAGCGTTACGCACGCAAGCCGAACCGCAACGGCGAGGACCCGTTGCGCTCTTTGGAACACCGCTACGACGTAGCCGGCTATCTCGATTACCAGGGCGAGAAATTCGTTCAGCGTTTTGACGCCAACGCCTACCTGGTGATCTCGAAGGCCATGGACACCTTCGATTTAGCTCACGGCTATGCATCAGAGGCCGAAGCTCTGAAGCGAATCCAGGCGCATGTCTCGCTTGTCGGCATTACATCCGACTGGCTGTTTCCCCCGGAGGACATTCGCGCCGTGGCCGAGCGCATTGAGGCTGCGGGAGCATCGTGCGACTACACCGAATTCGAATCGTCGCATGGCCATGACGGATTCCTGGCGGAGGTAGACGCCATCGCAGCCGTGGTTTCTAGCCGTTTTCACGCGCGAAAGCTGGCGGTAGTCAAGAACCAGGCGCGCGTCGTTCGCAGTTGAACACGTTCCCAGCGCAGGAGTCACGCACGGAGGGGCATTGGGGGGTGGCAGAAGGCGAAGCATATCGAGAATTGCGCAGAACAAAGTACTGCTGAGCAGGACTTGGCGTCAGGACTGGTATGTTATTCCCTTCGGGGCAATGCGCCT
>CAZDYZ010001065.1:0-2103 GCA_964509525.1 uncultured Acidobacteriaceae bacterium | reverse complement strand
AGACCTGGAAGGCATCAAGCAGTTCATCCGCGAGAAGAAGATCGTTAAGCTTGGCAACCGTGACAACCTGAAGGTAATTCCCACGCCGGAGTTCATGCGTGGTAGCTACTCGGTAGCGGGTTTCCACAGTGCACCTCCGCTGGAGCCAACTGCAGAAGCACAGTATTGGGTGACCCCCATTGATCCCAACATGCCGGAGGCAAAGGCCGAGAGCAAGCTGCGCGAGTACAACAACTACACACTGAAGTGGCTAACCATTCACGAAGCACTCCCCGGTCACTACGTGCAAGCCGAACACGCTGATGATGTTGAGCCCCCGACGCGCCGCGTGTTGCGCAGCCTGTTTGGCAACGGAGCGTATGTCGAAGGCTGGGCAGAATACATCGCTGACGTCATGACCGAGGAAGGCTATCTGGATCACAATCCTAAATTTGGGCTGGTGCGGCGCAAGATTATGCTGCGCGCAGTGGCAAACACCATCCTCGATATTCGCTTGCAGACCATGAACATGACCGACCAGGAGGCGATGGACCTGATGCTGAGCGACACCTTTCAGACTCAAGCCGAGGCCGAAGGCAAGCTGCGGCGCGCCAAGCTGACCTCAACCCAACTACCGACCTACTTCGTCGGAATGCGCCAATGGTGGGAGCTACGTCATAAATATCAAGCTGCGAAGGGAAGGGCCTTTACCCTGGAGGAGTTCCACGACGAGGCTCTCGATCAAGGCCCGCTGCCAATCGAGTATCTGGAGAAGATCATTTTGCCTGAGGCTGGAAACTAGGGTCTGCCCGTAGGGCAATACTCGGAGTTCGGCATTTCAAATTGAGCATTTCGTGGCCTGTATTCGAACATTGACTTCCTCAACCCAGCAAGCCGCCTATCGTGATCAAGGGCGAGAGCGCAAAGCGGTGGCTACGCTGTGAGGCCGAGACACAAAGTCTGCAGGTGAGAACTCTTGTTTGCGGTTTGTAGTGGGCGGAAAAACGAAAGACCCGGCAATTAGTCGAGGTTTGCTGGCCCGAAACATCTTCCCAGGGCTGCGGAGGGAATCGAGATCACTCGAATCCGGTAGACGGCACGGTCCCAACGCCCGTCCGCCAGCCCGGGAATTTGACATCAGAGACCCGGAGCGGGTAGAGGCTGTACTACTGGCTTTGTGAAGAAGTGTAAATATTTGGCCAACTCGATAGGGAAAGTGAACTTTTTCCGCGGTCATCCGTCTATACCAATAACCCAAATCCAAGGTGGGCGACGCAACCCCAACAGAAACGCAACCGGCGCCCACCGCCCCTTTTAATTTGTTTGTGATCCGTAAATGCTTACCTCACTTGTTTTCCGGCAGCAGTGAGCATCGGCTCGCCATCTTTCGCTTCCCACATCATCCAGCATGTGGTCAACAAAATGTTTCACCTCTCGCTCCTGCCTTTCACATCGATGCCTTCCAGGCAGTAATTGGTGTCGGGATGCAAAATGCGTCGTTGCCATAACATGTTCGTAGGAATGGTGTGGAGGTTGGTGGGATTCGCACGGTGGTGTTCGCAGATCATCGAAAGTTGCTACGACCGGTGGTTGCTATCCATGGCCTGCAATGCCAGGACCTGGCAAATGAGCTCGCACATTGCCTCTGAGCGACTCTTGTAGTCACGCTCGGCGACCACTCGCGAGTCATGCAACGGACAAACCACGGAAGTACTCGTGCTTCCCAGCGATCAGCCTGCGTCGAGCACATCGCAAGCGTTCCGCTTTGTGCGTCAGCCGGAGCTGGAGCTGTTATTCCCGAAAATAAAGTAAAGAAATGAACTCCTCCTGCCAGGGTGCCGCGAGCCTGCGTGCCAGCCTCCTGCCAGCGTTAGAATAGAGATAGGCGGCTCACATGCAGTTAACAGTCCTGCAACCGCGCGTTCACGAGGCACGCTGGTGGGGGCCGATGGCTGACAGCCGGCTTCACTGTTTTCTCTGTCCTCGCCACTGCCACATCGGAGAAGGCCAGAGTGGCTTCTGCTTCATTCGGAAGAATGAAGGCGGACGCCTCTTACAGCTCGGCTACGGACGGCCCGCGGCGATCGCGATGGATCCTGTCGAAAAGAAGCCGCTCAATCACTT
>CAZDYZ010001064.1:0-1860 GCA_964509525.1 uncultured Acidobacteriaceae bacterium | reverse complement strand
CGCCAACATCTTCACCGGCGGAACGTTTTCCGGCGCGGGATCGAGCTTAAGCGTGGTTAGTGGCGCCGCGAATTATGGTCAACCCCCGAAGGGAAACATTTTCACTGGTTCGTTCGTCGGCCCTATTACCTGGACGCTGGTCAGCCAAACTGGCAACCTCACCGATAACTTTACGCTATCGGGACCGATCAAAGGAATGTTGTACACGGGCAGCAACGTATCCGGGACCGCAACGCAAAACATCACTGTGTATAAGAACCAGTATGCCCAGGATCATGAGGGATTGATCGCTCTTGGCAAGATCCATCTGAATGTTCCGACCCCGAGCAAAAAGGAAATAGCCGGCAAGGGATCGAGGGCCGTGGGCAGAGGCGCTCGTAGCCCGCTCTTGGGTTGGACATTTGTGTGGTAAGTTGAATTAATGAACCTCCAGGTCAAGTTTAGCCTGATTTTTCTGCTCGTCTTTGGGGTCCAACTCGCGGTTGCGGGCTACGTCTGTGATGGGTTCCTGCAGAACAGCGCTCGCGACCAGGTGATTCGCCAAGCACGACTGATGATGGAATCGAGCCTGGCGACTCGCACCTACACCGAGGAGCAGATCAAGCCTCTAATACATCGGAATGATCCCGCATTTCATCCCCAGATTGTCCCGGCCTATGCCGCCACCGAGCACTTCAACTACTTCCGCAACGCGTACCCGGAATACAGTTACAAGGAGGCGACACTGAACCCCACCAACCCGCGCGACCGTGCCGTGGATTGGGAAGCGGACATCGTAAACTTCTTCCGCAACAATCCGGATAAAAAGGATTTTTCCGGAGAACGCGACACTCCCATGGGACGCTCGCTCTACTTGGCACGGCCCATCAAGGCCCTTGCCCCTTGCCTTCTCTGCCACAGCACGCCGCAAGCGGCTCCCTCGAACGTGGTGCAGGTCTATGGAAACACAAACGGTTTTGGGTGGAAGGAGAGCGAGATCATTGGCGCCCAAATCGTCAGCGTTCCCATGGCGTTGCCCATCCGCATGGCCGATGCCGCTTACCGGCAACTGATGACGTCTCTGGTGTTGATCGCCATCGTGACCCTGGTGGTCTTGAATCTGGTGCTGCATTTTGCTGTGATCCGGCCGGTACGCAGGTTTTCCGCGATGGCCGACGAGATCAGCAAGGGCAACCTGGATCTCCCGGAGTTGCCCGCCGGCGGCAAGGACGAAATCGCAATCCTGGCCGGAGCTTTCAACCGGATGCACCGCAGCCTGGCCAAAGCCATGAAGATGCTTGATCGAACCTAGCGGCCATGGAGAGTTTCTCCAATCCCGACCGCACCTGGATGTGCAGCACCCTTTTTCTGGACATCGTCAACTACTCCTCCCAGTCTGTGCAATTGCAGATGGAATGGAAGAGGCGATTCAACCACTACTTGCAGGCGGCCCTGAGCGATGTGCCGGAATCGGAGCGCGTCATCCTCGACACCGGCGACGGTGCGGCGATCTGCTTTCTTGGCGGCCCGGATACCGCGATGGTTCCAGCCTTGAAGATGCGGGGCTTTTTTGTCGAAGACGAGCGGGCGCAGCCCTCCGCAATGCTGGTCCGCATGGGAATCAACCTGGGGCCGGTAAAGCTGGTGCAAGACATCAACGGGCACCTGAATGCGCTGGGTGATGGCATCAACGCGGGGCAGCGCGTCATGAGCTTCGCGGCAGACAACCAGATCCTGGTCTCGCGCTCGTTTTATGAGGTCGTGAGCTGCCTTTCCGACGGCTACCCGCCGATGTTTTCCTTGGTCGGCGCCAGGAAAGACAAACACGCGAGAGAACACCTGGTGTATCAACTCGCGCCCGCCGGCGAGGGAGCTTCCCCA
>CAZDYZ010001063.1:0-5004 GCA_964509525.1 uncultured Acidobacteriaceae bacterium | reverse complement strand
CCTGGTTCGCAGAAGAAGTCGGTGCTACTGGGACCCAATGGCCCCAGCCAGATCGATCATATGGTTGCGGTGGGCAATGTCGTCGTCACCGAGCCGAACCGACGCGCCGTTGGCGACCGGATTGTTTACACCGCGGACGATGGTAAGTACATCCTGACCGGCAAATCTCCGAGCATTTTTGATGCCGAACGTGGCACAGTATGGGGTGATTCTTTGACTTTCTATAGTCACGATGATAGGGTGCTGGTTGAAAGTAAACGCACCTCCCCCACCATTACTCGCGCTCGTACCACGAAGTAAATGCAGACTTTATCAGCGGAAGAGATCGGCAAAAGCTACCATGGGCGGCGGGTGGTAAACAGTGTCAGCGTCCACGTCGAGCAGGGTGAAGTGGTCGGCCTGCTTGGCCCAAACGGTGCTGGCAAGACCACCAGTTTCTACATCATCGTCGGGCTGATCAAGTCGGACACTGGGCGGGTTCTGATCAACGATGAGGACATCACTGACGTCCCCATGTATCTGCGAGCGCGAAACCACGGCATCAGTTATTTGCCGCAGGAGCCGTCAATCTTCCGCAAGCTCACAGTAGAAGACAATATCCTGGCTGTGCTGGAAGCCCAGTCTATTTCGTGGCACGAACGCCGCGAGCGAATGGAGCGGCTGATCGAGCTGTTGGGTCTTGGGGTGATTCGCAAGAATGCCGGTTACGCCCTTTCGGGGGGAGAGCGACGCCGAGTTGAGATCGCACGCTGCCTATGCATTTCGCCCAACTTTATTCTGCTGGATGAGCCATTTTCAGGAATCGATCCTATTGCAGTACTCGACCTGCAAAAAAATATTTTCGATTTGAAGGCCAGTGGCATTGGTGTGCTGGTAACGGATCATAATGTACGTGAAACCCTTTCCGTTACCGATCGCGCTTACATAATCAACGAAGGGCGTATCTTCCGGACCGGCACACCAGAACAACTGGGTAGCGACCCGGAAGTGAAACGAGTGTACTTAGGCGAGTCCTTCTCCTTGGTTTAGTTTAGAATTCGGAAGTGGGGCGGTACCCCTCAGGGTTTTCTTGCATGGCTTTGTTACAGCCCAAACTAAACCTCAAGCTTTCCCAGAAGCAGATACTGACGCCTGGGCTTGTGCAGATGGTCAGTGTGCTGGCTCTCAACAAGCTTGAGCTGGCCGACATGATTACTGCCGAGCTCACCGAGAACCCGGTTCTTGAGGAACTCGACGATTCGGTACCGCTGTTAGACGAGGTTTCCGCGCGGGAAGAAAAAATGGACCGCGACAGCTCTCTGGCCACCCACCAGGAGAACGCTGAAACCACTTCGCAGGGAAAGGACCCGTTCGACGAAATCGATTTTGGTTCGTTCTTCTCAGAATATCTTGATCCGGGGCTTCGTACCCCGATTGAGATGGAAGATAGCGAAAAGCCTTCTTTCGAGAACTTTCTCTCTAAGCCCGCGACTCTGACCGACCACTTGATATGGCAACTGGGGTCGTTGCACGTCAACGAAGATGTGTACCGGGCGGCGGAGCTGGTAATCGGGAATCTGAACGAAGAGGGCTATTTGACGGCTACAGACGATGAATTGCTCGGTCTGGCCAATGGTGAGCAACCTCTAAGCTTGGAACCGCAACTGCCGGCGGCCTCAGCCCCTGGCGTAGAGGTGCTGGATCTTGCTGTTTCGGCTGCTATGCCAACCGCACAGCCCTCGGAGTTGAAAATCGTGGATTCCAATGTCGCCGTCGCCGAGGTCGAGGCTGCTCCCACCGAGTCCGCAGATCCGGGATTTCCACGTCCGACACTAGTGCCACCGCGAACCCAACCCGCCCGCGTTCCTTTTAGCCGTGATGCTTTGCGGGAGGCCATTGATTTGGTAAGACAGATGGACCCGATCGGTGTGGGAGCGCGCGATCTCCGTGAATGCCTCGGTGCACAGTTGCAGTCTCTTAAGCAGATTGACCGCAAGAACGGGTACGGGAGCCAGGCTGCGGAGCTAGAAGCGGTTGACGATGCTATCGTGCTCGTGGACCAGCACCTGCACGCCCTGCAGAACAAGAATTACAAAGAGATTGCCAAGGTCATGGGCCGGCCGCTGGACGCAGTCATGCGCGCTGTAGATTTCATTCGCACTTTGGATCCTCGTCCTGGCCTGCGCTACAACAAGGTAGAGACCCGGCTGATCGAGCCGGATGTGGCTTTCGTCAAACAAGGGGACGAATACCTTGTCCTGATGAACGACGAGGAGGTCCCGCAGCTGCGCCTGAACCCCGCGTATCGTCGTCTGTTGAGTCGCGATGTGGCGGAAAAGGAAGTGCGCACCTACGTGAAAGAGCGCTACAAGTCGGCCATCCAGCTTATTAAGAATATTGAGCAGCGCAAGCAGACCATTTTGCGCGTCTGCCATTCCATTCTGAATCGTCAGCGCGACTTTCTGGATCATGGTATCGACCAGCTTAAGCCGATGATGATTAAGGAAGTGGCGGAAGAGATTGGTGTCCATCCATCCACCGTCAGCCGCGCCGTCGCCAACAAGTATGCTCACACCCCGCAAGGAGTCTTCGAACTCCGATACTTCTTCAGCGAGAGCGTCAATGGGCCCGAGGGCAGCGGTACCTCCTTGCTGATCCTCAAGCGCCGAGTCAAGAAGCTGATCGAGGAAGAGGATCCCACCAGGCCGTTGACCGACGAGCAGATCACCCGCATCCTCCAATCGCAGGGTATCCAGGTCACTCGCCGTACGGTCGCGAAGTACCGGGAAGATATGCGCATCCCGAGCACCCACCAGCGCAGAATTAAAAATTAGCCGAAGTAGCTGCTGTATCGGCGCAGCGCCGGGACCTCGGATCTTGCGCTTTCCGTTCGATCGGCCGACCCGAAGCTACGCCATTGTGTGAAGGATGCTGCGGCCCCATAAACAGAACCCATCAGGCTGTGGCAAGAAGGGAGTTCAATGACAGTAGAGTATTTTGGCAAACAGTACGATATCACTCCCGCCGTGAAAGACGAGGTCGAATCTGGTCTCACCAAACTCACCAAGATCCTGGGCGAAAACATCAAGAGCAAGGTCATTCTGACGGTTGAAAAGCACCGCAACATCGCCGAAATCACAGTGAAGCGGCGCCGCGGCCATCTCGTCGGACTCGCCGAGGCAACCGATATGGTAGTCGCCGTCAACCAGGCGCTAGAGCATATCGAGACCCAGGTACTACGCCACAACGGGCGACGGCGTAATACTCACCGAAAACCCAAGGACAAGTCATGGCAGGGGCCTGTGGAGGCCGAAACCGAGACGCAGGTTGTGGTCGGGGCCAACGCCGCTACGGCGGTGCCGGTGGTTGTCCACAAGTTTCCATCTATCGCCCGCACCACTGAAGCCCATCTGGTCAAGTCGAATGACGCAATCGCTATGCGTCCGATGACGGTGGAAGAAGCAGTGAAAGAATGTGAGTTCCGCGACCGCGACGTATTCGTCTTCCGCGACCCCAAGGGTAAGGTCAAAGTCCTGCACCGACGGAAGGACGGCAAGATAGAGCTTATTGAAGTACCGTAGGTTGCATGGAGCAGGAATCCGGGCGGGGAGCGAGCGTCCTGTTACTTGTCGTCCCAAGGAGAATGGCAAGACCATTCGCGTCGTGACTCTCGCCTGACTCCTCGTTCATTTACGACACTAAAATTAAACGGCCGGATGCCACGGCGGTCGCCCCGATTTTTTCGGTCTACTGGGGTTGCGGCTTCGCCGATTCTGGCGGAGCGCCAGGCTGTTGCTCTGCCGGTGGAGCTGCCTCCGCACGCTGTGGTGGCAGGGGATAGTAGCCATGCTTGGTGTAGACCTGCAAATCGGGCCTCTTCACCCGTACTTCGATTTCACGGTAGGTGCTGGAGGGTTTCTGGGGTGTGTTATATCCCAGTGTGTACTGATTGCGAGCCTCCATAGTTATTCGCTGATAAGCGCTCTCTATCGCCTCTTTTGAGAACTCGTCGAGAACGTCCCCTCCGGTCGCGTTCGCGTACCGTGGCAAGATGTTGCTGTACCCGAAGGGAGGAAGCCGCACTTTTTCGATCTTGCTATAAAGCGGCATAGCCGCTCCACCCACCCCGATGGCATAGACCGCGATTTCGTCGGTCAGCAGCACCTTTAACACCTGGGCATAGCTGGCGCGGCTACCAAATTCCTGCCCGTCGCTGATGACAAAGATTATCTTGCGGTTCACCCGTGGCCGATGAGCCAAGTCCTGGGCCGCCATCAGGATTGCATCATTGAGCACATGCGATTCCTTCGCCGGTGTCAATACCTGTGAGGTTCCAACAGGCTGTTTGCCATTGGTCGAGGGACCTGCGCCGAACGGTCCCCCGACGGACGGTACGCCAGGATTCGTGCCGCGATCATCCTTGATGCGGTTTAAGGCCATCTCCATGCGAGTAGAGTTGCCGAAATCCGATCGCTTGTTGACCGTATTGCCATAGGTGAATACGGCTACTTCATCGAACGGACCAAATGCTCCGCCCAGAACGGCGAATGTCTGATTCACCTTCTTCAGAGTGATGTCCTGGATGCCTTGGTCGATGACCAAGGCGGCCGATAGGGGAAACGGATCGCTGGTGAAAAGTGCGATCTTCTGCTGCACACCATCCTCGAAGATCGTGAAGTCTTTCTGCAACAATCCATCAACCAGCTTGCCTTCATGGTCTTTCACCGTTACCGGAACAGTCACGAAGCTGACGGTCTTTTCCAGGCTGAACAGCTGGTCCCGGCCGCTCTCCGGAGCAGTAGGAACACTTCCTGCCGGGACAGTCTTAATCTCCCGCGATCCCGGAGGAGGCGGTTGCGGATTGCTCGGTCCGGGCTCCGATTGGGGAGCGCGAGTATTTGTCGGCTGTTCAGGGTTCCCACTGGACGAGGAAGAACCCGGCTCGGAGGGCGCGGCCTGCGATGGAGCATTCAGTTCAGGCGGGGGCGCGTTGTTCTGAGGGGTAGGAGCATCGGGCAGTTGCTG
>CAZDYZ010001062.1:0-3173 GCA_964509525.1 uncultured Acidobacteriaceae bacterium | reverse complement strand
AGCGAGCCGATAACTTCCTGGTCAAGCGCTTCTACAACCTTGACCACAATACCTATCTGGAAGGTGCGTTGCCGGCGAAGTACAAAGAGCTCATGGGGCTGGTCGCTTCGGCTTGCCTACGGTGCGACGACTGCATCAACTACCATGTCATCCAATCCTACCGGCTGGGCGTTACTCGCACCGAGCAGGAGGAAGCGATCAACGTGGCACTTGTGGTTGGCGGCAGTATCGTGATCCCTCACCTGCGCCGGGTCTACGAGTTGCTGACGGAATTGTACGGCTAACGTATCGTTGCCAGCGGGAGTTCCGTATGAACCAAGATGTTGCCTCGACTTTGCAATTGCTCGATGAAGCGCTGGCGCGTTACGTTCGCCCAGACAGTTTTCCCTTGGCGATACGTATGCTCAAACCGGGAGAAGCAGTCCCCGAAGGCGTGAAGATTCCCAGCAAGACTATGAACGAGCAATGGATCGTATGCCAAGCGATCGGGGTCGCCCGGCGCTACGGATGGAGCATTGCGGTGGGCAAAGACGACGTTATCTGCCCGCTGGCGGCCATCGCCTTCGGCTTTCGCAAGCCCAATGACGAGTATTTGCAAGGGTTCGCTTCCGTTGGAATGTACTGCAAAGATGAGCAGGCGGCAGCCAATTTGGAAGCCAGCACCTGGAGATTCGAGCCCGGCACATACGACTACGTTTGTATCGCACCGCTGAACCGCGCCACTTTTGAGCCACAGGTGGTTGCCGTATACGCCAACAGCGCGCAGGTGCTGCGATTGGTTCATGCCTCGCTCTACAGGCGCGGCGGGCGCGTGGTCTCGACTAGTGGCGGCCGCCTGGATTGCGCCGAGATCGTCATCCAGACGCTGACCACCAACGAGCCTAAGGTGATTTTGCCGTGCACCGGAGATCGCGTGTTTGGCATGGCCCAGGACAGCGAGATGGCTTTCGCCTTTCCTTGGTCGTGTACGAAGGAGATCATCGAAGGGTTGGAAGGCACGCACAAGGGCGGTACTCGTTACCCCATAACCGTCGCCATGCGAGATACGGTCACCATGCCTAAGTCCTATCAGGAGTTGATGAAGATGTTGGCGGATCGCGATGCGTCAGCAACAGACAAAAGAGATTAGACCTCCCCTGACACCCGGACTGTTACATGGCAACGGATTACGCGAAGCTCACGCAGAACCTCAGCCACTTTTACGACTTCACGGACAAAGTCGTGCTCTTCATTGGGGCGGCCGGCGGACAACTCCTTGACCGCGGCACTCGAATGAGGAAACTGATCGCCATCGATAAGGATGTCAAAGATCTCCAGGAACTCAAGGCGAAGATCGTTGGGCAAGGCCTGCAGGATTCCGTGGAAGTCGTCGGCACCGGCTTCGAAGAGGTCACATTGCACGGGGATGCCGTCTATTTCGAGTTCTGTCTGCACGAAATGGACGATCCCAGGAGGGCGCTGACTCACGCCAAACGCCTGGCGCCGGACATCGTGGTGTATGACCACTCGCCCGGCTCAGAATGGATTTATTACAGTGCGGAGGAGGACAAGGTCTGCGGGAGCTTTGCAGCCATGGAACAGGTTGGCATTCGGCGACGTCAGACGTTTCACGCCAAACAGCGGTTCGGGAGTTACAGGGGGCTGCTCGCCAAAGTGACCTCACAGGGGCGTTGGCCATCGAGCGCGCACGACGCTTCGCAGGAGCCGTGGACATCGTAATTCCCACGAGCTACGAGTCGAACCTGTTGTAAGTATGAGATCCCTCACCAAATACTTTAACTTTCCTCGCTAACGTAAAAACTCCACGAAGCGTAACAGCCCGGGAATCAATGAACGGCAGTGACCGCCACGCAACTGACGCTCGCGTACCGGGGCGGCCAGATCCTGGAATAGAAGGAGACCAAAGAGAATCAACCAGCCTGGAGACGTAGCTTACCAAGCGTGGGGGATCCATTGCCTGGAATTGGGCCGGAGTCTCGCTGCCATTCTGATATAAAAGGGAGCTCTGATGGCACTTCGCTTCGAATGGGACAACCCGCCAGGCAGACTCGAACCGCAAAGCGCACGGCGCGGCTTTTCGTGAGACCACGACCGTGTTCGCAGACCCGTCTATCACGATCTCCGATCCCGATCATTCCACGGCTGAAAATGCGTTTACCGACATCGGTCTTTTAACACCTGGAGCACTTGTTCGTGGTATCGCACCCGCTGCGAGGCAATCGAGTGCGCGAGTGCGCGATTCGCGACTCGTAATGAGCGAAGACAATATGAAGAAGCAGATCAGGAGAAAGGCGCACAGTTTCGACCGAATACGTCCTGAGTACGATTTCATTAGAGGCGTGCGCGGCAAACATGGGGCGCCGTAACGCATCCGGTACAAGCGTTGTCGTTTTACCACTCGATGTCGCTAGCCAGTTCGAACCGCAGACGAGGTCAACGAACGTTACGGGCGGTTGCGCAATTGATTGAGGGGCCGGAGAAGCCGCAGCAAACGCCAGCCAGATTAGAACGATCGGTCAACCTGCTCCCGGGCGTGGGGGGAGGCGGCGGTCGGCTCTTAGCCGAATGCTCTCGGCTTGTACTGATTGCATCCCGAGGAGTGATCCTTACCAGTCATAGACTTCTCCCGCCCTCTTTCGGACTACGATTCGCTTAGCCGCGTCCAAGTCGCGGCTGGCGGTATTGGGCTGGAGGAGAGTCTTCTGGCGATAGCTGTGAGTCCCCCCGAGTACCCAAGCATGGCCTGCCCGAGTTAAGCTGCGCGCTCGGTCCCCGGTGAGGCCCCCAAAATGGTGCAGTCAAATAGCCAGAGATGCAACTAGCGTAGAAACGTGAGTGATGCGGCGGCTTCAACCGGCTTCCGCAAAGAGGAAAATTCCCGCATCTCGGCGGGTAGACCTTTAATCAAACCGAGGCGAGGGACGCTAGCAGATAGCCTATGTCAATCCGTTCACCAGGCCAGCCAAACAAGACGAATTCATTCTGAGGAGAAAACGACATGCCCCTTCCCACCGATGAAAAGATTCTCCAATTGAGCAACGATCTTCTGAAACAGTTCGACACCATGTTTGGGTTACACCCTGGCTTCCGGCCCGCGCATGCCAAGGGTGCAATGTTGTCCGGAAGCTTCATTCCCACGGAGCAAGCGGCTTCACTGTCGCGAGCGCCTCACC
>CAZDYZ010001061.1:0-2996 GCA_964509525.1 uncultured Acidobacteriaceae bacterium | reverse complement strand
CCAACTCGACGTTTTCCGATGTGTTTGGGCGCTTTGCCTACTTTCCCAAGCCCGACATCTTCGCCGCCTGCCACGGCTACGTCAACTGCAAGATCCTTCGTCTGCGCCTCCCCCGAAGATAGAAGGAATCTAAGCGAAGTTTGGCGAACATCTGCTCCTTGAGAGATCCGACCTTCCAAAAATCAGGCACGACTCGCATAAAGCACAACCCCGCGATTGGCGAGCTGTATTTTGTCAATCGCAGCGCGTAGGGGCTACAGGCCAGAAAACAAGCTGGGCCCCCTGCGTAAATGATTGCACATCGATCTGGAAAAGTTTTTCCTTTCTTGCTGCATTACGTGAGCAAAGACTTGGTTGGCACGCCGGAGTTGCGAGGCCTCGATTGCCGACGGATGTGCTTCCGGCAAGAAAGTGTCCACTTTGAGAGGCGGCTTCATCTGCGACGGACTCTGGAAACTCATTTGCGAGCACATTGATGTTTGCCGGATGGAATGCGACCTGAGCACCGGATAACTAGGCGCGGAAAGTTCTCTGGCTTGCGGAGTGGCCGATGCGAGCTCGTTACCGAGGCGAAAGATTTTACGTCTCAATACTCCCTATGAAGACACATGGCGGTGGCACCGGACAAGGGCGCACTTATGCAGCGTGACGAATTAGCTGGAACGGGCCGATCTTTAGCGGTCGTTGCTCCCGCCACCGGCGAGTTGTCGAAAGAAGCGCCCTGGACCCTTCAGAATGCGGACGTTGCCTCGATACCCTGGGTGGGGGTGGTTATTATCGTTGCGCTCAGCATTACCCTTCTAACATTCTGGCGCACCGCTGCAGCCATGGTTCATACCTGGGCCAACAACCGCAGCTATTCACAGGGATTCATCGTTCCCCCGCTTGCGATCTTCCTCACCTGGAGGCGACGCTGGAAGGTTTTCTGTGAGCGGCCACAGCCCTTTATCCCAGGCTTCTTGCTGCTGGCTGTTCTGGCCTTCGCTTGGCTCGTAGGTAATGTGGGCGATGTCTTGCTGATACAGGAAGTTGCTCTGATAGCTATGTTAGGAGCAATGGTGTGGACGGTTGCGGGGACGGCAGTGACGCGCCAGCTGATATTTCCGCTGGGGGTTTTGTTTTTTGCGGTTCCCTTCGGAAGCGAGTTGCTGCCCGTGCTTCAACAATTCACGGCATCGTTTGCGGCAGCTGCGCTCCAGTTCTCAGGCGTCCCACAGGTACTGGAAAACCACATGATCTCCGTGCCTTCAGGGTCGTGGCAGGTGGCCGAGGCTTGCAGCGGATTGGGTTTCCTGACTGCGTCTATTCTGATCGGAGTCTTGCTGGCTGGAGCCGTTTTCCGGACATGGAAGCGGAGGATTGCCTATGTTGCTCTTTCCGTGGTCGTCCCGATCGTCGCGAATGGAATTCGTGCGTACGGAATTATCATGCTGAGCTACTGGTCCGACAACCGGATCGCGGCCGGCATCGATCACATGGTATACGGCACAGCTCTGTTCACGCTGATCAGTGTCGGTCTGATCGCATTTGGGATATGGTGGCGAGAAATCGAGGCGCCCCATACGATTTTTACTGGAGATCTGGAGAAGCCGGCTGTGAGCGAGAGGCCCGTACCTCTAGCGAGAGTAGTCGTCGCAGCCATGGCGGGAGTGCTCATCCTGGGGACTGCTCCCATTGCAGCAGGACGATTATGGGCCAGGCCGTCTTCCGATTCAATACTCCAAGTCTCCGTGGATCCTGAATGGCAGCTCTCTCCGAGTTGCGACTGGGGCTGGACACCGGTCCTGGGCCCGCTTGCCGCCGAGACAATGAAGTGCTACCTGGGCCCAGATGCAGCGGCGGCACAAGTTTACGTGGGTAATTACGCTGGTGCCCAAGGCTCCGTAGTGGTAGTTAACTATTACAACGCCGTCCGGGATGCAGCTCGTTGGATGGTGGTCAGCGACCAGAAGCGAGAAACTCTCCTAGAGGACCGGCGGATCTGGGTGCGCCAGCTGACCCTGCAGTCGCCGTCAGAGTCGCGCCTGGTTTGGTTGTGGTATGCGATCGGAGACCAGATCACCTCGAGACCTCTTAAGGTGAAGATGCTGGAAGCGAAATACCGAATGCTCGGCCGCCCCCAACCGGCGGCTGTGGTTGCCATGTCTGTAAGCTACCAGTCGGACGCGATCGAAGCGCAGGCCACCCTTGAGAAGTTCCTCTCCAGCACGTCATTTTTGCGCTCTAGGTGAGGGTGAAGGGCAATAGTTCTTGCGATTTCCTCCACGGTTGATGTGGACTTACGGGTTGAACGATCGAATTATTCTTCGGCAAATTTATTCCTATTTCAACGGAACGCGGTTGCGTGTTTCCCACGCCGATTGAGCTCAGTGCTCTCACTGTCCAGTGTCTGCAAGCACTTAGTCCCCCGGGACTTCGGCCGGAGAATTGCAAGGATAAGACTGGGGTACTGGGCAGTGCTGGGTACGGACCTAGTTGACGAGTCTCAAGTCCCGTCCAAAAACCTGGGACTGGAGAAGGTAGAGTCAATGAATGTACGAAGACTATTCTTGTGCGCCATGCTGGTCGTATGCCTAGCATTAATCGAACCGGCATGGGCTGGAATCGTTCAAATTACGGACACGGACCTCTACAGGCAAGAAACGCTGAAGTTCAATGTTAGCCTGGCTGGCGACGTGTGCGAGGAGAGATTAACCAGCGGCTCCTTTTCGGCCTTGGGACCACAGGTCAGGGACTTCGGTACCTTTGCCGGCCCCCTGTCTATCTCTAGCACCCCTCGGTTTGGACCTGCCTCGGGGCCCGACAACGGGCTAGGTGGCGACGACGGCATTACCATTTCACTTCAGGGCAATTGCAGCCCAACCAGCAGCAAATGTAGCGGATTGGTTGCTCCCCAAGCGGTTTCCTTACAGACCCTTCCAGAGCCGGCGACTTTGTCTGTGTTGGGCGTCGGCCTGCTGGCGCTCGGAACTGGACTGAAAAAAAAGGTGCTGTTG
>CAZDYZ010001060.1:0-3894 GCA_964509525.1 uncultured Acidobacteriaceae bacterium | reverse complement strand
TAAGGAACTCAGCAATGCCTTTCATGCGGATGAGCTGGGAGAAGCGGTTCCTACGTTCACCATCGCCAACTACAACCTGCTTGAGCGGCAAAGCATTACGCTCTTGCACATTCCCGAGCATACAACGCTGGCCCGCGATTACGCACTCGCGGCCGAAGCTAACGACCCACTGCTCCATGAGTGGCTGCCTGAACCGATTGAACCAGCGCGCGTGATTGAGCTGACTGATCCGAACGCTAATCCTTGGCAGAATGGCGCCGTGTTGTTCACGCCATTACGCGAGGCGCAGACCGCGGACTTGCAGCTCTTGTTGTTGCCTGCACAAGTAGCAGCAAGATTTCGCTCTGCACATGCTTGGATACAAGACGGCCTGGAACGGTTTCTGCAAGTGTTGACTGTCGAGAAACGCAGTGGTCGACGCGCAGCCCTGGAGTATCTGGATCAGTATCGTGAGCCACTTGCACAAGCCGAAGAGCAGGCACACCCGAAGGCTGGAACAGAAACGAAGACCATGGACAGCACCGGAGCCGATAATACCTTGCTGAACACGAGCGATGAGCTTTACCTGCGCGGCAAAGGCGGCTTCGTTTTTTGGATGCTGCGTGACATGCTTGGCGAGGAGGCTATGCAGCGCTCTATTGCGACCTATCGCAGTGGTGCTGACAAAGACCCCAGCTACTTGCAGCGGCTGATTCAGGCCAGCTCGAAGCACGATTTGGAGTGGTTCTTCGACGATTGGGTATATCGCGATCGCGGGCTCCCAGATTTTCACATCACGTCGGTGTATCCGCGACCGCTACTCAGCGAGAAAGAAAAAACTTATTTGGTTACAGCAACCATCGAGAACAGCGGCCGTGCCGGAGCGGAAGTTCCCGTCATGATCCAGACTCCATCCGGCGAGAAGAGCCTCCGCGTCCTGGTGAAGGCAGGTGAAAAAAGTGTTGGTCGCATTGAGGTGCCGGGCGCTCCGGCCAAGATAATCGTCAACGATGGCAGTGTACCCGAAGCCAACACGGGCAACGTCTACGATGTTCCCTCATCTCACCAATGAGACTGCGAGAATGGTTGGGGGAGGTGCCTCAGGTGCGCCGCCTCCCTGGGTTACTATTCTTAGTCGCAGATTTCACTTCGCGTGCACTGGGCTTGCTCTGACAGGCCCTGTGCCGCAAAGAGGACCGTTTGAGCTACATTCAGTTTCTTGGCGCGGCGGGAGTCGTTACCGGCTCAAAGCACCTGATCCATTTGGACAACAACGGAGCACGAGGTCTTCAAGTCCTCGTTGACTGCGGTTTGTTCCAAGGCCAAAAAGACTGGCGCGAGCGCAACTGGCAAAACCTTCCCGTGCCGGCACGTTCGATCGATGCCGTAATCCTGACCCACGCCCACCTGGATCACTGTGGCTGGATCCCTCGGCTGGTGAAGCAGGGTTTCGACGGTACCATTTATGCGACACCCCCGACCATTGATCTGTGCGGCATTCTGCTCCCCGATTCCGGACACTTGCAAGAGGAAGACGCTGCGTTCTACAACAAAACGAGAGCAAGTAAACACCACCCCGCACTGCCACTGTACACCATGCAGGAGGCGCAGCTGTGCCTGACGTTATTTCAGCCGGTTAACTACGGTCAACTGAAGGAACTCAGCCGGCAACTGTCGTTCCGCTTCGTCAGAGCAGCGCATATCCTCGGGTCGGCGATGGCTGAAATCACGCTGACTACACGCGGCAAGCCACTAAAGCTTCTATTTTCCGGGGATATCGGCCGCGTCCGCAACAGCCAGATCGCTCCGGGTAGGGTCGTGCACTCCGGCCCAACCGAGGGAGAAGATTGCGATCTGCTGGTGATGGAGAGCACCTACGGCAATCGTCAACATCCTCACAGCGATCCGCGTCCGCAGATGGCCGCGCTCATCCGCACAACGCTGCAACGCGGTGGCAGCGTTGTGGTCCCGTCGTTTGCCGTCGAACGCACGCAGAAATTTCTGTTCCTTCTAAAAGAACTGATAGAAACAGAACAGGTCCCAAGCGTGCCGGTACATGCGGATAGCCCGATGGCGATCAAGGCGGTGGAGGTTTTCCTGAAGCACGTGGAGGAGTTCTCTCCGGAAACGAAGGCGCTGATTGGGCAGTACGGCTCCCCCCTGGATTGGCCGAACTTCCACTTCGATGTCACCCAGGAGGATTCGAAGAGAATCAACAACTCCCTGTCTCCATGTATTATCGTCTCGTCCAGCGGCATGATCACCGGCGGACGTGTGCTGCATCACCTAATGCTGCGGCTGCCCGATCCGCGAAACCTGGTGCTGTTTATCGGGTTCCAGGCACCCGGTACACGCGGATTCACCATCAAGAATGGTGCGGCGGAGGTGAAGATGTTTGGCCAGCAGATTCCCATCCGCGCGCAGGTCGCCGCCCTGGAGCAGTTCAGCGATCACGCTGACACTCCGGAGTTGCTGGAGTGGCTGCACACGTTTCACCGTCCTCCGGGGCAGACGTTCCTGGTGCACGGCGAGCCATCCGCGTCATCCCAGTTGCAGGATGAGATGACGAAAGAATTGAGATGGAACGTGCAAGTAGCAGCGTATCGGCAGAAAGTAGAGTTGAGTTAGCCGGTTTCATCGTGGGGAGGCAGAACGCTCGCCGAATGGGAAACTACAGCCTTGATCTACCGGGAGTCTGGGGCCTAATTCGCCCCTGGCGGCGTCTCCGACACACTCCACGAAAGCCCTGACGTCGAATCTAGTCTTGCCACTGATCATCTACGGCGTAAGTTCCTCGCGCAGGCTCTTGGAGAGCTTCTCGATCCTTTTAAGCTTGTCTTTGAAGTCTTTGTCCAGAAGTCCCTGCATTGCCTGCTCGGCATCCAAGCGCACCTGCTGAGCCAGGGTTGCCAACTCATCCGCCTGATGCAGCACTTGCGCGGCCGTAACATTGTGCACCCCAGCCGCCGGAGCTTCCACATTTTCCGCATTCTGCGTGGCTCGGTTCGCAGCGATGTGACCGGGAGGAATGGGCATCGCTGTCTGTGTTAACGCCCTTCCTGACATCAGCGTCACGACAAAACCGAGAATGCAAAAGCATATTCTGAGCGACCGGCTTCTCATAGCGTAGCTCCCCGAGGCTTTCCCTTGCCACGAAAGATACTCCCTTGGTGGAACGATGCAAGATTTTCCCATTTGGTAGGTTATTTCTGTTCAGTGAAACTCCGGGAGGAACACATGGCTATATTCGGACTCGTCGAGTACGACCACGCCGCCCCTGAAGTGCGAGCCGTCTATGACGACATTATGGCAACACGGAAGACAGACTGGATCAACAACTTCTGGAAGGGGATAGCACATGATCCGGCATTGCTGAAGCGCACTTGGGAGGATACCAAACAACTCATGGCACCAGGTGCGCTGGATGCTGTAATGAAAGAGTTGATCTACATCGCGGTGAGCATCACCAATGGTTGTCCATACTGCATCGCGGCGCACACCGTCTCGGCCCGCAAGAAAGGCATGACCGACGACATGTTCCAAGAGATGATGTCTGTCGTCGGATTGGCTAATGCAAACAATCGGCTGGCGAACGCTTATCAGATCGAAGTTGACGAGCAGTTCAAGACGCCGCTTAAATAGCTTTGTGAGAGCCCGGCGATCATGTAGGTATAATGGAGCTTCCTGCATGAAAGCCTACGTCTATGTCTCGCTCAAGAAGAGTGTGCTTGACCCGCAAGGCAAGACCATTCACGGTGCACTGAGAAAGATGGGTTATCACGGCGTTGAAGATCTGCGCCAGGGCAAGTACTTCGAGATTACTCTTGATAGCACTATGAGCCGAGAAGCGGCGCAAACGGAGATCGATCGCGTCGCACGTGAAGTGCTCACCAACCCGGTGATCGAGGAGTTCAA
>CAZDYZ010001059.1:0-2754 GCA_964509525.1 uncultured Acidobacteriaceae bacterium | reverse complement strand
GCACATAATTCCTTAGCGTGCCCCCCAGGAAAATGTCGTACCATGCGCCAAAGCTGAATACCGGAACTTGAATATGCGCGTACTGATCTTCGATCGACCACTGTTTCCAATAGTCGTCGTAACTGGGGTGCGAAAGCCAGTCGGTGAAATAGGGTGCCAATCTCGCAGCTGAAGGGGCCTCGAGGACCGGATATGACAATAAGGGCAGGGTCTGCGTCCAACCGACTGCGTCCTCACTCGACTTCACGCGGCGGTTCATGGTGTTCTCTGCCAGTGCCGTCGTCCACGATTCGTTGAACCATTGCTCAAACGCTCCGCCCTGATATGTCCAGCCGTCGTGATAGTTGGACGCCGTATAGTTAGGGCAAATACCGGCGAGATGAGGAGGGTTGGCAATTGCTGCCAGATACTGCGTCGCGCCGACGTAGGAGCCACCGAACATGCCGACTGTTCCATTCGAATAGGGGAGAGCCGCAGCCCACTCAACTGTGTCGTAGCCGTCCTGCGATTCATACTTGAACGGATACCAATCACCTTCCGAGGCATATCTCCCTCGGACGTCCTGCGCGACGACTACGTAGCCCCGGCGCACCGCCTGCAGGCAAAAAGCCAGGACTCCGTTCTTGTCATATGGCGTGCGTGTCAAAAGCACCGGAAACTTGCCTTCCGCCTTAGGGCGACAAATGTCTCCGCGCAACGTTACACCGTCACGCATCCTCGCTGGCACCCCTCGCTCAATAATCACTTCGTAAACCTCTGCCGCCCTCAATAAGGTCGGCGCATAGATTGTGAGTGCGACGAAGCAACACCCTAGCCACCGCAAGCGGCCAAGGATTCTCGCTCGATATGCTCGCTCGACAGACATCACTCTTCCCATTCATTCCGTCCTTGGTTGGATTGCCGGTCCCACTGGCGGTTCGCAAGCGTAGGCCACTGGAATTGCCAGTGTCAAGGCAGGTAGATCCATCCGCCGCCCACTCACCGTAGGGTTCCTAAGTTTGCCCCCGAACCTCCGGCTCGGCAACCGTCGAACGAATTTGGTGAGAAGAGGGATCTGCGTCCCATCACGCATGTCAGTCCCTCATCCTGAAACGGGAGGGACAGTGAGTTGCCAGTTCGAACACGAATACGAGGCAGAATACATAGATACGGTAGAAGGAAACACGAGGGCTGCAAGCTGGACAGCAGAAAGGGTATGTACATGCGCAAGTTATAACTCTCTCCACAACCTACCGCCGGAGCTGGAGAGCTCAGTTCCTTATCCCGGGAATTTTTAGTTTGACGCGGTACACACTGGTGCTGGCCGTGATGTAAAGCGTCTTCCCATCTGTGTCGCCCCAAGCCACGTTGCTAACGCGCTCAGGAACTTTGATGGTGCCAATGTGCTTACCCTCAGGGGAAATGATCCAGACACCGCCGGGGCCTGAGCCGTAGATATTTCCTTGCTTGTCGACCCGGAGGCCGTCCGGGCCTCCGTCGGCCGGGTCCATCGAGGCATCGAGAAACAAAACGCCTTCGATCACTGAGCCATCAGGCTGCACACGGTAGCGCATCCACTGTCTCCTGCCTGACTCGGCGACATAGAGAAACTTCTCGTCTGGCGAAAAAGCTAGTCCGTTGGGACGAACAAGGTCCTTAATAATAAGCTCCAACTTGTCCCGTTCTGGTGGTGCGCCGGGCTTGTGCTGGCGAGCTCCGTGGATGCGATAAACACCGTTGACTTGCAGCTCCTTCTGTGGGTCGTTGTCACCCTGCGTAGGTAAACCATAGGGAGGATCAGTGAAGTAGAGCGAACCGTCGGACTTGTAGACCAGGTCATTGGGACTGTTGAGCTTCTTGCCTTGATACAAGTCGGCCAGAACCGTGATCTTCGCCTTGGGATCGACCCACTCCATCCGCCAGACGGTACGCCCAGCGTGGCCGGCAACACTGACGCGGCCGTCCGCATCAAGGGTCATTCCGTTCGAGCCAGGCTCGGTTCCTTTGAAAGGTTCTGAGCCTTTATATCCGCTGGGATGCAGGAAGACGCTCGCCCCCTTGCCTGGGATCCACTGGATGATGTTGTTAGCCGGAATCTCCGCGAACAAAAGGCTGCCTTCGCGCGTCCACACCGGACCTTCCGTCCACCTGTCGAAGCCAGTGGCTACACGCTCCAGCCTGGTGTTTGCCCCAACGATATCGTCGAGAACGGGGTCTAGCTTCTGAATGTCCTGAGCAAATACACACACGGTGACACCGGTGAAAATCATGGCCAGGGGGCAGCGATGGATCGCCATGCGACGGATTGTACTTCAAACAGATAACGTCCGACGCGCGTCGGCGTTGCTTCTCCACTTATAAGCTTCCTGTGTTGCTTCTATCTAACGCAAAATCGAAGTTCAGGTATGAAGCAGGGGTGGGTTTGCGGATGCTCGTTGATGCTCCATACTGGAATGATAAAATTGCTAGAGGGGCGCTATCGTCTAGGGGTTAGGACGGAAGATTCTCAATCTTCAAACCCGGGTTCGATTCCCGGTAGCGCTACCAACTCTCTCCTGTTATCTCCTGATATTTCCTACGCTTGCCGCCAGTGTTCCCAAAGGCCCAAAACACGTCATAAGACGTGGTGGGGCACAGTAGAGGCAGAAATGGGGCACAATTTGGGGCACAGTCGATGGGGTGAACCCTCCGAAGAGGCGTAGGCACAAGTTTGTGCACAGCCCAACGCCGGGTGAACCCCGCATCGCGTACCGGGCCGACGTGAGAAACGGATGG
>CAZDYZ010001058.1:0-28636 GCA_964509525.1 uncultured Acidobacteriaceae bacterium | reverse complement strand
AGGTCGCGCCGCTTGTTCACCCATCCCATGAGTACGACGTTGGAGCCGGCGTCGGAGGCGCGCAACTGACCGCACATATGGGTACGTTTCAAGTTACCGAGGAAGTCAAGCATGAATTCAGAGTACCTCCGGGAAGGCATTTTTCCCTGTTCCGCTATTGTTGTCGCAGGTGGGCAGCGAGTTGTGCACGCGGCACCGGCACCTGTGCGCCACTCCCGAGCTCCTTTACTGCGTATTGTCCGGCGGCGACTTCATTCTCTCCTACGATCACCAGGAAGCGCGCACCAGCCTTCTCGGCGAGCTCGAATGATTTTTTCAGCCGGAAGGATTCATCACCCAGCTCAGCGATGATGCCCTCGCGACGTAACTCACTGGCCAGCCGTAGAGCATGCCCGTTCATTCCTGCGCCCAGTGGAGCAACATAGGCTTGCAGTTTCTCCCCCCTCACTTCGCCTTGCGATTGCAAGGCCAGGATCAGTCGATCCTCACCAATGGCGAATCCGATGCCGGGCGCCTTTGGACCTTCAAGAGACTCGGAAAGTCCATCGTAGCGGCCGCCGCCGACCACAGCGCTTTGTGCACCGAGGCCGCCGTGCGTGAACTCGAACGTTGTGCGGGTGTAATAGTCCAGCCCGCGCACCATACGCTCGTTAACCGTGTAAGCAACGCCGACCGCGTCCAGCATCGCGCACAGCGCAGCAAAATGTTCGCGGCAAGGCTCGTCGAGATACTCTCCGATCTTGGGAAGCTTCTCGATGATGGGCTGGTCTTCTGGAACTTTGCAGTCGAGCACGCGCTGGGGATTGGTACTGGCCCGGCGCTGGCAATCAGCACACATCTGGTGTACAACCGGTTCCAGCGCCCTCCGTAGTGCCTGATTGTAGCGCGCCCGGTCCCCGGCGCAGCCGACCGAGTTCAACTGCAATTGCCAGTCGCGCAAGCCGATGTTGTCGAGCAACGTGGCCAGCATCTCCAGCAGCTCAGCATCGCGCAACGGGGATTCGCTGCCTGCGCTCGGTGGTCCTATCATCTCCGCGCCAATCTGGTAGAACTGGCGGTAGCGCCCCTTCTGCGGCCGTTCCCGGCGGAATTGCGGCCCGATGTAGTACAGCTTTTGCAATTTGCCGGCCCTGTCCAGCCGGTGCTGAATGTAGGCCCGGACTACGCCCGCGGTATTTTCCGGGCGGAGGGTCAGAGATTGCACTCCCTCGCCCGAGCTCGGCGCAGCGCCGTGAGCTTCGGCTGCCTTCGGTCTCGGCGGGTCCTCCCAGGTAAACATTTCCTTGGAGACGATGTCGGTTTCCTCGCCGACGCTGCGCGAGAACAGTTGTGTGTCTTCGAAGATCGGCGTTCGGATTTCGTGATAGTTATAGCGAGCTAAAACCTCCCGCACCTTGGCATCCACCCGGTTCCATAGATCGGTCTCAGGCGGAAGAAGGTCACGAGTTCCACGGACAGCCTTGATCATCTTCAGATCCTGGGGTCTTTGGAATTTCCTTTGGCTCGCCAGGTTGACGCCGCACCCGACGGCAAGCACACCCCTACCTCTTCATCTCTAGCAGGTACTGTTCCCTGTAACCCAGATAGTTCCGCGCGTAGCGTAGAATCATCTGGTCGTCTTCCAACTTCCGCTGGAACCGACCTGGGACGCCCATCCACAGCGAGCCCGGTTCGACGATCTCCCCTTCCGGAATCAGGGTGCCCGCCGCAATGATCGAGCCTGCACCAATGCGGGCTCCGTTCAGAATCACCGCGCCCATGCCAATCAGGCAGCGGTCTTCGACCACGCACCCGTGCAACGTCACCGAGTGCCCGACCGTCACCCAATCGCCTACAATCACCGGCCACTTTCCCAGCATGCCATGCAGCACGCTGCAATCCTGAATGTTGCTGTTAGCACCGACACGGATGTAGTGAACGTCGCCGCGCAGCACCGCGTTCATCCAAACGCTGGCGTTGTCACCGAGCACCACATCGCCGATGAGTTGTGCCGATTCGTCGACGTAGCATGAGGATGGAATAACGGGTGTGATTCCCTTGTAGGAACGGATCATTGAGTTTGTCTGTAAGTGTTTGAAAATACCATGCCGTGAGCGCGAAGCGAAAATCATGGTTCTCCTGGCCATCTTGCTGGAGGTGGCAATTCTGCAAGCGTCTCGCGACCGTAGATTTTTCGCTCGCAAGCCAGCGCTGCATTAGCACCAAGCCTGGAAAGGTTGCTGCGCGCGTACTGCAAACACCATAGTAGTCGCTCTACACAGGAAACTAACCCTTTATGAATGTTCATGGTAAAACCCATCTACCACGTTTTCGGCATGGCCAAAAGGGTTCTTTGTCGTCATACTTTGCCAGCGCTGCATTCACCATAAGAACGGAAACGGTTGTCAGTCACCCGGAAACCGGGCAGCATCGGACGACGCGATATAGACAATCGAGTGCAATTGGAGACGATAGTGAACCGGATGAACGCTGTCCACCCGAAGACAGTGCTCTGCGTTGATGACGAGAAAATTGGTCTGCGGGTGCGAAAGCTGATGCTGGAAGAGCACGGTTTTCGTGTCCTCACTGCCACCGATGGTCAGCGGGGGCTCGACCTGTTCGACCAGAACCACGTTGATGTGGTCGTGCTTGATTACTACATGCCCGGTCTGAACGGCGGAGATGTGGCGGCTGAGCTGCGGCGTCGTCGGGCCGACATCCCGATCATCTTCTTTTCCGCTTACTTCTCGCTGCCTCCTCGTGCGCTAGAGTTGGCAAACGCGTTTATCACGAAAGGCGATCCCCCCGAGGTCTTGATCAAAAAGATTGAACAGTTGATGTGAACCAGCCCCAGAGAGCAAGAAGCCGCATCAGGACGGTGCAGCCTCCGGAAATACTGCAGTTTCTGCTAGCGGCCGAAGTATTTGGCGTTACGCTCAGTATACTGGTTCCATTTCTCTGGCAGATCGTCGAGGGCGAAAATCGCTGAAACGGGGCAGACGGGAACGCATGCACCGCAATCGATGCATTCGACCGGGTCGATGTAGAGCATCTCCTCCGTCGCGAATTTCTCGCTGTCCTTCTTGGGGTGGATGCAGTCCACCGGACAAGCATCAACGCAGGCCGTGTCTTTCGTGCCAATACAAGGTTCCGCGATCACATAAGCCATAAAACTAGAGTCTCCCTAAGAACCCCTCCAAGGTGGAACACATCTGGACGGAAGCGATATATCGATACTATCAAAAAAAATGCAGCCCCGCCCCAGCCTCAAGCCACCTCCAGCGGTTCACGCTGGCCAGCGGGTTCGTATTCCACGATGTAACCCGCAACCGCGCTGGCTGCCACGGTCAGAGGGCTTGCCAGATACATCTGGCCCGGGCCACTGCGACCCGGGAAATTTCGATTCTGCGCGCTGATCACAACTTGCTCGGGACGTGTCGAAACTCCGGGACCCGCATTGATACAGGCCCCGCAGCTTGGCTCAATGACCAGGGCGCCAGCTTGCCGGAAGATGTCGAGATAGCCCTTTTGCACGCAGTATTCCCGCGTCTCCTGAGAACCGAATTGCAGGTAGAACCTGCAGCTGACTGCGACCCGGAGGCCTCGCTTCAAGGCGTCACTTAGGACGTGCGCGTACATGTCCATGTCCTCGTTCTTGCCTGCCGTACACGTGCCGCCGTAGGCGATCTCAACCGGCACAGGCGTGTGCAATTCGCGGACGAACTTGCCGTTGCCCGGATCCCCCGGAGTAGCAACCATGGGGTAGATGTTGGCGGCGTCCAGTTCAATCACATGCGAATAGTGAGCCTCCGGATCGCTGTACAAGCCTTCCACCAACGTCTCTGCCTCCGTCCTGCTCATGCTGCGGCGTTCGACCAGGAAGTCCACCACCTTCTGGTCTGGCGCGACGATGCCGGTAAAGCCCCCCACCTCCGCCGCCATGTTGGTCAAGGTAGCGCGCTCGTCGACCCCGAGCGCCTCGATGGCCTCGCCGGAATACTCAATGACTTTTGCCAAAGCGTGCCCGTGGCGGATGTACTCCAATGAGAGCAGCTTCAGGATGAAGTCCTTGGCGGCTACGTTAGCGCGCTTCTGGCCGCGAATCACAACTTTAACCGATTCTGGAACTTTAACCCGTACGTCCTTGGTGAACCATGAGTTAAATACGTCCGTGGTGCCAATGCCAAACGCCACGCAACCCATCGCCCCTACATGCGGCGTGTGCGAATCGGAGCCCACATTGAGCTGCCCCGGCAGGGCGTAGGTTTCGGTCACGATGGAGTGGCAGATTCCTTCTGAGCCTTTGCGGTCGCGCAGTTCCCCATGCAGCTTGATGCCGCGCGAGCGGGCAAACTCCTCCTGCTTCAGTTTCAGTTGCCCCGCCAGATCGAGCAGACCCATTTTGCGCTTCTCTTCGGAGAGCACCTCGTCCAGAAACGTTAAGTGATCGCGAAAGAACATGACCGTGCTCGGATCGGTAACCGGCTCGTGCTTGCCGAGAAAGTGCTCGAAGAAGATCGCCGCCATGGGCGTGACGTACTCGTGGCTGAAGCGCAGATCGGTGCGCGCAAACCCCGTATCGCCGGGTTTCACGGCCTCGACGCCGACGTGGTTGGCGCCGTGCAGCATGTGGCGGGCAAAAATCTTTTCCGCAATCGTCATCGGCCGCGGCCTGGTTGTGATCGGTGGCAGAAAGACCTTGCTCTGCATGCGAGCCACGTTGAATGGGAAGAGTCCGCCATATTCGATCACCTGGCGCGTGATCTCATCTTCGCCCTGGGTGAACTCGGTCAGCGGTATCTCTTCGCCACGCCGGATCTTGTCGATAATCCCGAAATCTGTCGCCGTCAGCACGCCGAGGTTCTGGCAGTTCTGCTTGTAAATGCGCTCGATGTTCTCGGCGATCACCACCTTGATGCCAGCCGACATCTCGGCATAAGGCGACTGCTCGCGGCTGGAGCCCTTCCCGCGCCGCTTGCCGCTCACCGACGCCACAAATCCGCCGCGCTTCGCGTCGCCGCGCCTGATGGGGAGCTCGTTGCCGCACTTCAGCCCGGTGTAAGGAAACTCTCCCAGCGTCTCATCGAAGAAGAAGCAGATGTGTGCCGGGGTAATCTCGTCGGTCGAGATGTCGTCGCGCAGCTTGGGATTGCGCTCCGGATGCTGCGTGTCCCAGGGCAGGTCTTCGCCGGCAAGCTGGCGTTTGATGAGTTCAGGATCTTCGGTCAGAAAGAGAATACGCCCGGTTAGATGCACCATCTCAGGGCGCTTTTCAACGGTGCGATTCAACAGCGAGTTGTTCACTAGCTGATTTTACCGCAGAAATAATTGCGCCACCGGTAGGGGAGCAGCCCAACTTTGACCAATGCCGTTGAATTTTGAGCCGCTCGAGGTCACGGAGCCATTCTTACAATCGCGTGGGACACGCTATTCACAAGTTGCATCGCGATCGATGGTGTGGGCGCCAATGGGGAGGCGTAAGTCTGCTGCGACACCACGGCATCGTCGCTCACCCTGTGCAGTTGATAACCTATGATGCCTATCTGCGTTTCTGGCCCGGGAAAGGCAGGCTGGTTGGAGTCCACAAGGGTACTGGGCTGGGGCGCGTTGTCCAGGGCGAAGCGCCCGGGATAGGAAACCTGTACCAGGACGACATATTCGCAACTTTTCCCTCGCGCTTCCGACAGAGCATCGCTCGGCGCAGTCTTCGCGAGCGCCACCGCCGCCAGCTTGATTTGCCGGTTCTTATCCGGTTGCCTTCGATTGATGTCGTTGACGACTTGATCGCGCTGCCAGCGGGCCTGGGGCGTCCAGTTAAGCACCCACTGGTTGTCAACAAGCTGGCTAGCAGCTACACCAACCCGCACCAGTCCTGATTGCTGCGCGGAGGCGAGGAAGGGAACGATAAGGACGATCGAGAGCAGAGAACAAAACACCATACGTCGCATAACGCCTCCTTCGCCCGATGCCAGTTCAAGGCCACTAGTGCGTAGCCGCCTTCACAACCGCGTCATACACGCGGTGCATAACGTTCATGCACTGTGCTTTGACTTTTCTAATTTGTTGAACCCGCCGGCATCGTGGAAGTCTTGCCCGTAACGCGAAGCGTCCCTTCCGCGTTCCATTATCGGACGAGCACCGGCTGCTTCACCGTCGTGAGCTATTCCTGCATCACTGGAGGCGCCTTCTTGACCTCCGCGTACACCCGGTTGGCGATCTGATCCATTACCTGCGAAACCACTTCCGCCTCGGGCATGATCTGCCGGTTGGAAAAAGCAGCTCCGGAAATGGCGTCTGGCTTACCCGTACGATAGAGCTTATATTCCACAGTAGCGCGGTATTCAGGATTGAGTGTTCTGGTTTCAGTATTGTTCGGATTGGTCCACACACCGTTCGGACGGCTTTGCAGGGTGCCAGGGACTGGCATCGCGGGATCGGTAGACGCCTGCAATTCGATCAGAGTGGTGTACACCACGTAATCGCATTTCTTCTGTGCAGCCTCGTCGCCCGCCTCATCCCGCGTCATGCCGTCCAGCGGCACGCCTTGCATCTTGATGTGCTGCTTCTTGTCGGGCTTCTCCTGATTCAAGGCGGCCACCAGCCGGTCGCGCTCAATGTTGCCGGGAACACTGCGCCCGGCCTTGTTCTGCATCACCGCCACCCCAACGCGGACAACACGGGTCTCTTGCGACAGTGTCAGTAGGGTAATCAGGCAAAGCCAAAGAATCAAAGCAAATGTTCTAAAGCGATGCATAGAGAATCCTTCGACTTATTGCTGCGCCGCTGCAGGCGGCGACTTCTTCACCTCCGTCATCACGCGGTTGGCAACTTGGTTCAATACCTGCGAAACCACCATCTCCTGCGGCCCGCTCTGCTGGCCGGAAACTGAACTGCTGGCTATAGCGTTCGAGTCACCGGCGCGGTACAGACGATAGTCCACCGTTGCCCGGTACCCCTGATTCATCCCGACGCCTCCCGTGCCCATCCCTCCGGTGTTAGGATTACCCGCATTTGGCGGCATGCCCAACGACCCGCCGGGATAGGGCTGCATCGTGCCGGGCGGTGACTGCGGCTGCTGCGGCACAACATTCCCGCTGGATGCTTGTTGCAAATCCACCAGGCTGGTGTAAACCACATAATCGCAGTTCTGCTGTTTGGCTTCGGCGCTTATCTCCTCCGGAGTGGTCCCCGCCAGCGGAACACCTTGTAGCTTCAGGTGGTGCTTCTTGTCGGGCTTTTCCTCGTCAAGCGCCGTCACCAGGCGGTTGCGTCCCACGTCGCCGGTTATGGTGGGATTGGTGTGGCTCTGCATTATCGCCACGCCCACGCGAACGACACGGTTCTGCTGTGCCAGCGCCGGTAATGCGATCAGGCAAAGCGAAATTACCAAAGTCCGAATCGCGATGCGATGCATATTTGAAGACCTCCCCATGACGATACTAAACACCGTCTCTAGTAGTAGGATGCGCTATTTGCGCGTTTTGGCATACTCGACCGGCGAAGGCAGGGCTTCCAATCCCCGTCCGGCAAAGATCTCGCGGAAGTTCTTCATCAGCTTGTCGTGGATCAGGCCGTTACTGGCCAGTACCTCGCGGCTGTCGAGGCGATAGGGCGAGCCGTCAAAACGGGTGACTAGTCCTCCCGCCTCGCGCACCAGCAATGTGCCGGCGGCCGTGTCCCAGGGATTGAGATTGAACTCCCAGAAACCGTCGTAGCGGCCGCAGGCCACGTTGGCAAGGTCAAGTGCCGCTGAGCCTGCGCGCCGCACCCCGTGCGAGCGCAATGTGATCTGGTGGTAGAAGTAAATGTTGGGATTCTGGTGCCGCTTATGGCTGGGAAAGCCGGTACCCAGCAGGGACTCCGCCAGCCGCGTGGTTTTGGAGACGTGGATCGGTTTTCCGTTCAGCGTCGCGCCCTGCCCGCGCTCGGCAGAGAACATCTCGTCGCGCGTGGGATCGTAGAGAACGCCGGCCACGAGCTCCTCATCGTTGTAAACCAGCGCGATGGAGACGCAGAACACCGGATATCCGTGGGCAAAATTGGTCGTACCATCCAGAGGATCGATGTACCAGCGATACTCTGCCTCAGGATGACTGCGAGCTCCTTCCTCCCCCACGATGCCATGTTCTGGCCAGCGCGCTCGCAGGCGCTCGACAATCAGCTTTTCCGAAGCGCGATCAGCCTCGGTAACCAGGTCAACCTCACCCTTGTATTCAAAACCAATGTGGCGAGCGAAGCAGCTCATGAGCAGGCTGCCGGCTTCGCGTGCAATCGCTTCGACCTCCCCGCGGTACTGCATCATGGGGAGGCGCCCCTCGAGTTGCTATGTTGCGCGCCGGGCAGATTGTTGGAGCGCGGCTGACGGCCCGCGTCTTCAGCGATATAGGCGATCTCGTGCTTGAAGATAAACAGATTGGGCTCGCCGTCGCGCGTCAGCCGCACCATGCGTCGGTCGTAATATTCAATCCAGCCACGGACAACGTCGCCGGTCAGCAGCTTGATGCGCACTGGGCGCTGCTTCTCGCCCAGCATCTTGAGGTACGCCGCCTCCTGGTGAGTGTCGTCGGGTGGAGGAATCCTGTCGGGTCGCGAATTGGAGTCACGGCTGACGCCGCGGAAAGCCATGCCTCCGATATTAGCACCTGCCACTGGTCTTCGGATTAGCCCTCAGGTACCTCGCCAGTTTCGGGACCCAGCAAGGATCAACTGCTTTCGACCACCTCGAATCGCGCGACTGCCGCCTTCAGGGGACAAACGGACGCTGCGTGAAGCAAGGCCGCTCCGGAGCCAAACTATCATGGTCGTACGTCCAATTCTCTGGAGTCAGCCGTGCGGCTACGTCGTTCTGCGGTTCTCTTCACCTTGTGGTTAATCATTGGTGCTGCCCCTGCCGGGCCAGCCTGCTGGTCACAGCAGGCGGCTGGCTCGCAGGCCGGAGAGCGCAACACCAGCACGCCCTACACCGGTGATCTGTCGATCTTCGACGCGCCCGGTAGGGACGAACGGCTGCATATCAATCAGGTGATGGATGTTCTGTCGATTGTGCCGGCCAGGACGGTTGCTGACATCGGCGCCGGATCCGGATGGTTTACCGTTCGAGCCGCCAAGAGAGTCACCGATTCGGGCACGGTTTACGCCGTCGACATCAACCCCCGGGCCATTGAATACATCAACAACCGGGTCAGGAAAGAACACCTTCACAATGTGAAGACCATTCTGAGCAAACCCGATGATGCAGAACTGCCCGCCAACAGCATAGATTCCGTCCTCCTCCTTAAGACATACCATGAGGTCGCCCATCCGGTTGCGTTGTTGCGCAATCTCCGAGGTTCGTTGAAGCCAGGCGCCAGGGTGGGCATCATCGACCGGGACGGAAACGGGGAAGATCACGGAGTGCAGAAGGAGGTCGTGATTCGCGAGGCCGGGCAAGCGGGCTACCGCCTGCTGGAAGAACACGACGACCTGGTGAAGAACGACGGGGTGGACTATTTCCTGGTGTTTCTGGTCAGGTAGGAATCCAGGCGTCAAGCGATTGCTGGTTGTCGAGAAACGCCCATTGGTGTACAAGGGGCGACATGAATCGCATCGTGCTGGGAATTCTGTGCGGGATTGCATTCGGCGTGATCGACGTTCTGATGACCGTGTTCGGCAATCATCCGGAAAGAACTACGACTATGCTGTTGTAGGCTTTCTCCAGCCGTTGCGCCATCGGCTTTCTGGCTGCCAACGTCTCGCTTCGGATGCCAGCTGTACTGGCAGGCGCGCTGGTAGGCTTGCTGATCAGCCTGCCCGATGCATTCGCTTTACAGGCATACCCTGGAGTCCTGGGTAGCGGCGTGATATTTGGAGGACTGGCAGGATGGATTGTGCAGAGGTGGGCTTAGACCACACAACAGCTTTACCTGCATGAAACCCTCGTTGCCGACTGTCGGAGGCCTTGGGCCACAATGTCTGGCCTTGGTAGACTCACTGCCCATGACTACTTTGTACAATCGAATTGCCGGCCAAAGCGTGGAACGGCTAGCGGCCCTGAGTGACGGCATATTCGCCGTTGCCATGACAATCCTCGTGCTCGATCTCAGGCTGCCGGTGAAGGAGTCAGTACACAGTGAGCCGGATTTATGGCGCACCCTGTTGGCACTTTCTCCCCGGCTGCTGATGTACATGATGAGCTTCTTGACGTTGGGGATTTTCTGGATTGGTCAGCAGACCCAGCTCAACTATCTGACACGTTCTGACCGCAGCCTTTCCTGGATTCATATCTTTTTTCTGTTCGCCGTAACCCTCACGCCGTTTTCCACCATGTTACTGGCCGAATTTCCCGGCTATCGCGTGGCTCTGCTCACCTACTGGATCAATATTCTGCTGCTGGGATCGATTCTGTACTTTAGCTGGCAATGCGCCACCAGAAAGGGACTGGTGAAAAGTGACTTGCCCCCTGAGGTCCCAGTCGCCATCAAACGGCGCATCATGACCGGCCAGGCATGGTATGCGTTTGCGAGCGCACTCTGCATTTTCAGCACCTACTGGAGCATCGCCCTGATCGTGCTGGTGCAACTCAACTACGCCATCGCGCCGCGGATTCCGCGACGCTCTCTCTAGTGACCCTGTGCCGTGTTCAGGTCGCCTCGCTCTAGGCCACGTCTCCTGCGGTACCGATTGAACTGGTGATCGCCCCCTTTGCGGCAGCTTAGCCAGGTCCAATGGGTTAGGCGATTCCAGGTGAATCCAGGACCGCCGAAGACGGTTGGACGCAGCAGAGAGGAAATGTTTGACTCCCCCGGGAGACGTTCCTGCTCGGGCGGGACCAGTTGGCCGACCTCGATCGGCGAAACCGTCATGAACTTCTCATCCACGAGGTCGGCACGCGCCAGGTTCCCGTAAAGGGTCGGCCCGCCTTCGCACAACAGATACTCGACGCCCAGTTCCTCACGAAGTTTTCCAATGGCCTGTGGCAGATCAAGTGATTCGCCCTCGCCCGCTGCAAGAATGGCGACGTGCGGATGACTTCCCTGGAAGCGTAGGCGTGCAGCACCCGCTGGCGAGGTGAGGACCGCCGAATCCACCACGTCGCCATCGAACACTTTATGGCGCGAGAGATCGAGATTGGTGGCGCGGGTGACGAAGATGTTTCGCTCGCGCCCTTTTCCCATCCGTTGGCGAAGGATACGAAGCCGAGGGTCTGCCACCTGGAAGACAATTCCCCGGCTCTGGGGTCCGCGACTTCGTTGCTCCTCCAGCATGGTGTTCATGCCCATGAGCAGGCCATCGGCATGGGCGCGCAGCAGGTCCATCAGCCAGCGGTCTTCGAGTGACTGTGAAATGTCGCCACCCGAGCTATGCCTTCCCAGCAGTGTGGTAATGCCGTCGAGCGATTGCACGAAGTTGGAGTAAATCCATGGGCGACCAACAGGCGGGGCAGGGAAGCCAAAGTTGCCGTAAAGAAGGAAAGCGGCGTCGTCGATTGCGCTCGGCTCGGCGTGGTCGAACAGCACTTGGAAAGGGCGGATCTGGCTGGGGACTTCCATGGGTGGATCCAGAGGCGATTCTATCTGACCCTCGGCGATAACGACCTGCACCGTCGGAAGGCCTTCTCCCTAGCTCAACCTGAGGAGGGCCTCCCGGCCTGGCATTGCCTTGGGAGATCCGGCGGCCCATGACTGGAGGGCAAATTCAGCTACTTTGCAATCTTGCCGCCACCCCTAGCTTCCGGCGCACGAAGGCTACCAGCTCCGGGGTGACGTAATGCGGCGGGCGAATGCGGAATAGCGGTCTGTCCGCCACCGGCTTGAGTGATACCTTCGCCCAGGCAAACTGATTGCTGCAGTCGTGCAGGACCACAGCATCGGCGCGGTCGAGAAAGTGCTGGGCCGACACCTTGAAGTCGGCAACGGCGGGATCCAGTACCGTGATGTAAAGGTCCGGCCGGAGAAAACGCATGACTGAGTTGGATTCCAGAATGGCGTGATCTGCTCCCCGGAGCTCCTGGCGTAGACGAGGCATTGCCTCCGCCAGCATTCCCTGGCGCGTACGAAGCCAGAGTGAGCGGGCCGCTCCTGACAGCAGGAAGCGCGAGCTGTCGCTCTTGCCGCTGCTATCGCGTTCTTCGCTCAACGCCCAGGAGTGATCGTCGGTGGCGCATTCGCAGGGTTTTCCGTCGGCGGAACAGATGCCGTGGCCGTATTGGGTGATCTTGACAGCCGTCCAGCGCAGCTCGGGCAGGGCGGCGATCAGACCGGCGACGACGCTGGTCTTGCCCACGCTGCGAGAATGTCCGCCGACGACAATAACTGCCACAGGTTTCTCAGCGACTTGCAACTAGCGTGTAGAGCCGGTCTTCTTTTCGCCCTTGCGAGCCAGGCCTGCCAGCACCGCCAACCCCTTCAAGTACTCGCGCAGAGGACGAGCCGGTGTGCCCCAGAACACAACTCCCTTTCCCCGAATGACCTTATTCGGCGGTACGCCACATTGGCCCCCAAGGATGACTCCGTCCTCGATGGTGACATGATCAGCAAGACCGACCTGCCCCCCGACGACAACATCGTCGCCGATTTTAGCGCTTCCCGAAACACCCGTCTGCGCCGCGATCACAACGTTAGCTCCGACCTTGCCGTTGTGGCCGATATGCACCAGGTTGTCAAGCTTTGTGCCTGGACCGATGATCGTCTTCTCCAGCGCGCCGCGATCGATGGCAACATTGGCCCCGATCTCCACATAGTCGCCAATCACAAGCTCTCCGATCTGCGGGAACTTCTGATAGCGGCCATATACCTCGTCGCGGACATAACCGAAACCGTCGGATCCGAGAACCGCGCCGGCATGCACCACCACCCGCCGTCCCAGCGTCGTCCCCGGATAAATAACCACGCGCGGATAGAGATTGCAATCGTCGCTGATCACCACTCCGGTGCCGACGTAACAGCCCGCTCCCAGATGCACCCGCGGTCCGATAACCGCGTTGGCTTCGATCACGACATAGGCGTCGATGCTGGCAGTCAGAGCCAGCTTGGCCGAAGAGTGAATTACCGCGGTCTCATGAATGCCCGGTGGATAGGTCCTCGGGGGGTACAGCAGGGCCGCAGCCCGTGCAAAAGCCAGCCGCGGATGAGCGGCGATCAGCAATGGCTTGCGTCCGGAATGCGCAACTGCAAATTCACCGGCGATAACGACACTCGCTGCCGAAGCCATCGCTTGCGCCAAGTGGCGCTCCTCTTGAACAAAGACCAGATCACCCGGTTGCGCTTGCGCGATACTGGCAACACCGCTAATTTCGATGCTGCCGTCGCCGATCAGGCGAGTGGCTGTGAATTCCGCCAGCGATTGCAGGTTCTGAGGCATGAGGTTGTTATAGCAGCGGATCGCGGTTGGTGGATAGTTTCCCGTCTCAATTTCGTGTCTGTACGCCGTAAGCCACCCCGGCGTTCGGTTATCGGTTGTCGATCGCCAAAATTCAAGCCGTCGGTGATTTCAGCGACTTGCCAGCCGTTTTATTTTTCACGGATTGGAGTTAGGGGGACTGGTGATTTCCGTCCGTGCCGCCTCCTCAGGAAGCAGCAATTAGCCAGCAATGCGCCATGCCTCTTCATCAGCTTCTTTAAGGGCGCATCGCAATGGAGAATGCTTGACCCACTACCTGACGTTCTTCCCAATCCACGAATATTGCCAGGCTACGGATACGCTCTGGTAATTGCCGCCGACGCGGATGTATGCGCCGTCGCTATATGCAATTTTCAACGACTGGTGGTGGGAATAGGGAATTGAGATGGTTGCTCCGATGCGCGAACTCGTTTGCCTCGAAGCAAGATTGCGAATGCTGTTCACGGCCGTGATGCCACCCCACCAGAAATTGCCGTCCAGCGAGGCCCAACCTCTAAGCTTCTTCATCACGCCGAAGCGCTGGAAGTCATAGCTCAGGTGGCCTTCGAAGCTTCCGACCGGCTCCTCGGTCTGCGGCTGCGGGACCGGGATATTGAAGTACGCGGGATTGGTTGTGTAGAACCATACCCCGGCATAGCCATCCAAAATGATGTTGCCCCAGCGCTGCGAATAGCCAAACTCGGGTTTAAAGGCCCACCGATTGATCCCCCAGTTGATGAGCCTGGCAGGATCATACTGTCCCGTTGGCGCAACCACCCTGAGGCTCGCGCCCAACAGCATTTTCTGTTTCCACTTGGAGAACTGTTTCAAATCCATGGCTCGGCCGCCGTAGAGATTCACGGCGAAACGCACGTTGAAGTCGAGCAGGCCGGAGCGATACACCGACCGCTGCCGGTTAAACAGTTCGCCCGTAAAATCGCCGACCGCGTATGGCAGCGAGGCGGTAACATTGGCAGAGCGTCCAAAGAAACTGAACGAATGATAGAGGGTCCCAACTCCCAGGTTGTAGGTACCGTGAGCATCGTTTACCGGAATGGCCCCATTGAAGTTGAGCCCGCCGTTGTAATAGGACCAGGTCAGCGTCAGCGCATTACCATTCTTGGGCGTGATGACATAAGCCCTTGGTGCGAGGTCCTGAGCGAAGAAACGCTGCACAAACATTCCTGCGCAGATTAGGATTGCCAGACGAAATCGCATGGCTCCATCAAAAACCTCACATCGGTCGGGAAGCTCTGTCGCGCCGTTTGCTTCTCTGCCGGGACCGTCACAAAATTACGATTCGTTCGCCTTCCCGATACTGACACCCGCGAACTCTGTGCTCAGCAGCCCGTTTGTCTTTATTTGCGGATTCGGCGGCGCGTTTGGTCGGGTGGAGGACTGGCGCCATACTCCTTAGGCCCAGCCTAGCCGTTGCTCCCCGTTTTCCTCTGGGAGTGCCTCACGAGCCAAACCGTAAGCTGGTTCCCAGCCCCCGCCTCATCAAAACCATCGTGCCGATTTCCCGCAATGGGCTTACCTACGTGCTTCGAATCTAAGGTTATGAGACCGTTTCCGCCAACGGGGCTTTCGGAGATTACCATAGGCGACGAAGCCGATGGTCGTGATAAAGACCCAGCTTCGCGTACAGCCACTTCGTACTCCACCGTCGCCGGCCGAAACCCGAACCCTCCCGGGCACGCATCAGATGCCGCCGCACCTTCTTTTCTACCCAGTCTCTGACAAAACGAGAAGCATTCACTCGAATCGCCGATGGCAAAGTAGTTCACCCAGCCCCGTAGGATCGGATTGACTTGTTCAATCACTCTGCCTATCGGCTGGCTGACACTATGTCGGAAGATCTCCCGCAGCTTGGCCAGCAGCGCTGTTCGCTTTTTCAGCTTCGGCGCATAGCCGCTTGACCTCCCACAATTACAAAGGTGGGCATCGGGCAGCACTGGACGCGTATTCCGTTGGAAGGAGTGGATGCCAAATCGAAGGCCATTGTGAATGCTGCCCCACGGTAGAAGGTGAATGCCGAGCGCACCATGCGCCCATGCCGCAACGGTAACAGTTCGGGCAACCGCCCCTTCTCTGCCTGCAAGACCGGATCGACCCGGATCGGGTCGGTCGGCGGCCGCTTTCCAGTCGGCGTAGCCCTTTCGCAGGCACTTCTCGTGTAGAGCCTTGCCCGTTGCGTAAATCTCATCTCGTGAACCGTGCATTGCGAACTCAGACTGGCTCTGAGTCGCCTTCGGTCGCGGAGCTAGTACCGTTCCAGATATGATGCTATTGCCTCTGCTGTGGATTATTACGACAACTGGCTTAACTGGCGGTGACGCATGCCCTTTGGCTTTGTGATTGCTGCGGTGGAAGCGCGATCGGACCCAAAGGCCGCTCAGTGACATCCTATGTTTAACCTTCGTTCTCAAGTCTCTGTGCCCGCGAGTCTTACTGCATCAGAGCGCAAAATCGATGAAAACGGCTGCACACTGCCGAACACAAAGTAGTCGTAAGTCAATGAGATTGACCAAGATCAGTCGGTCTAGTTAACAAGGACGGGTCGTCTTCCAGCCACGACTTCGCGCTTCTGGTGTCTTTGCTCTTGCAAGGGCCGCACTCGGGAAAGTGCGCCCCCGCAAAGGCCTCAAAGCCGATGAGCAAGGCGGGCAGTTTCGCGGTATAGGTTGACAGCTGCTTACGGGAGAAGTTCTTGCGAACCAGAACCTTGTTACGTTCCCCCAATGCGACCAGGTGAAAGCTGGTGTTGCCTAGATCGATGCCGATGGATGCGATGTTCTACGATGATCCTCCTTATATGCTGCCAAACCAGCGGCGTAGGCCTAGGCAGCGGGCTTGGTCTTCTTTCTCTTGTAGGGATCTCCAACAAACACAAACGGATATTTCTTGAGGGCTTGAACGTCGCCCGCCGCCGCGTATGCTTCGACCTCTTGCAACAGAGCCGACACCGCTTCCTGCGACATGCCCTTGGTGGCTCGCCAGAATTTGTCGGGGAAAAACCAAATACGGTCGCGATCACTGACTTGGGGAAGAGTTTCCACTACAGATTCCATAAATGCATTGCTCCTACAACGTAAGACACATTATTTCTGAAAGAGACGAGAGCCTGGACATGACGCGCGAACACCTGAATATTATCGACGGTCGTAGCGACTCTGTAAACCATCATCAGCGTGCCGATGCATCTGATTTCCGCAGGAGCTCAACGCGATGCTTTTTGGGGACGCAAGTGCAACAAAGCACAGGGTCGACCAAATCTGCGGATCACGTTGTGCGCGCCATCTTGCTTTTTCTTTATGGCACGGATGTGAGTCGGCTGTGGAAAAGTACGTATCGTCACCACGTTTTGTGAGGGTTGGCGCGGGTGGTTGGCGCAGATTGCCATCGTATACCACATTGTAGGATATACCCGCAATTCACTCGCCCTCAGAAAAGGCAGTCAACGAAATGGCGGGGGATGACTGCAGCCTGGGTCTCATCAGCGAACGGAAACTTCCTGAGGTTGTGGGCTCTTCCTGGCCGTGAGTTCAGCCGTCATTGCGATAGAGCGAAGCCCTGCAGACACATCGCGCTGTCGCTCGGCGAGTAGGCCTTCCAAGGGTTCGCCGGCGAGGACCCCGCTTCTGGCGAGTGCGAGGCTAACTTGCCGGACGCAAACGTCGGGGAATCTACCCCAGGGGTGTCACAAAATCGGTTGTGCTTGACCTGGACCTACCGTTGCGTAGTTGCACTGCCTGACGCGTCAGGGGCAGTTGATGCCACAGGTGCGGAGGCTGCGGCAGCAGTCGTACTGGGAGTGGCGGCCGGCGTTGTCTCAGCTGGTTCCGGCGTCTTCGCTGCAGTGTTGGCCGGTGGCGGCGCCGGGTTTATTGCCGGCGGCGTGCTGGTTGCCGAAGGAGCAACAGTAGGCGTGGCCGGGACGGGAGCTTTCCCCGTCGGAGCGTACTTTTCGACAGTATTCAGTAAGACGAGGGAATCCGGGGTAGCTGGAACCTGTCCCTTCAGCAGGGAATAAAAGGTCCAGCCCTTGCCGTAGAAGGCTTGTGTGTCCGCCTGGTCCTGACGAATGACGGCGCCTCCTAACGACACGCCAACAAACAAGCCACGCGAGCGTGAATAGGTAAGCACCTGGGCGCGCAGCGTAAGGTCGGTCGAGGCCTGAGCATCTCGCCCCACAGGCCCGGCGGCCGCGGAGGCATCGGCACCTAACTTAAACTTGCTCTGTAAAAGGTGCTGCATGCCGTCGTCGGTGCGGATAACCAGAACCAGATCGGAGGCCTGTCCACCGACCTGAAAGCCGAAGCTGCCTCCGGTCATCAGGAAAAAGACTGGCGCGCTCCAACCGTGTTCTGTGCGACAGGTGGCGACACCTTTTCCATAGTTGGCGCCGAACATGAAGCCCCCCTTCAACGTCGAGGGCACGATGGCAATGCACTTGGCTCCCGACATGATTGCATCGGGAATGGCGCGGTCCGGAGCCGACATGATCTGGCGCAGTACGGTGCTGGAAGTTTGCACACGATCCATGGTCGCTTCGTGCCTGTTCGATGCGACGGCACCCAAAGCCAGGGAAAGTGCGGAAAGCGTGACCACTGCAATTTTTTTCATTCACTCGACTCCGATCCAACGCGTGTTCTCGGCCTGCGATGAGCCGACTGCTGTCATCTTACGTCGGTTGGACACCAGTTTGAGCCGGAAGAAGGATAAAAGCTGGTTACTCTTTAGTGTCGGAGGAGGAACCTAGAGAGTAACCAGCTCAGCGGCATCTATGTCGGTCAGGTTGCCCGAAAAACAAGGGGGCTGAAAAAGGAGACCCTCGTAACCTCTTCCAGCCCCGTCTCCCAGGTTCTGTGGTAGGTGAATGCAGTATGCCCTTAAAGGTAACTGAATGCAAGTTACGAAGGTACATGTTAGGTAACTGTACTTTAGTAATAAACTGGGGGTATGGTAACCTTACCATGTCAGGGGCTGGGGCAAGGTTTGGGGCAACCTTCAAAACCAGCCGATTTAGAGATCGACCGCGAGCAGCGTGTGCGTGAGGGGATGGACCGACAGAGCGATCCGATTGGGGGCGCCGATCTTGCGAAGCAGCTCGGAGACATGAGCCTTGATAGTGCGCTCCTTGAGGCCAAGTTCGCCTGCGATCTCGCGGTTGGAGCTGCCCACGGCCAGCAGTGCCAAGACCTGGCGTTGGCGGCGGCTGATCATTTGGCCGTTGTGCGGCCGTATCAGGCGGGTGGCCGAGGAGCCGGTTACGCGCTCGATGAAAATTGCCAGCAGCCTTCTGGGAGCCCATACCGAGCCGCTGTGCACCAAGCGGATGGCCTGCTTGAAGTGCGCGGCGCTGGCATCTTCCGGAACATATCCCTTCGCTCCCGCAGCAATCGCCCGCAAAATGTCTTCATCGTTTCTACCCGGACCGGTGACAATGACCCGCACACCCGGACGCACAGCTTTTAACGCAGACAGAGCGGAATAAAACGCAGCGCCTCGGCTGCTGGTCATCAAAACAACATCGTCGTCCAGTGCCTTCAGAATCATCGGCACCGTTGAAGAGCGGACGCGGAACTCGGCATGGGAGCCAAAAATAGCGCGAAAACCCTCGAAGCGAAGGGGATCACTTTCGAGCACTGCAACACGAATCGGTTCTTTCACAGGAGCTGTGTTCGCGTCCCGCTTCTTTGCCGTCGTTTTCTTTGCAGTCAAGCTCATCAGACGAGCACTCTTCGTCTATAGCAAAGTATTACTTTAGTGTTTCATTATGATACACCTAAGGTGCTAGACAACGTAGAAGTATTACAACGACTTCTCCTAGGTTGTCTGCCGGAGGGGTTTTAGGCCGGGGTTTCAGGCCGGGGTTTCAGGCAGCGCTGCTGCGCCGCGAAGTCTTGGTGCCTTTCCGCACGATCTTCACTTCCGATTCCCGATGCGCTTCTGCTACTCGCTGTGGAGGCTTCTTGGGTAGCTGCGCCAGGCTCTCCTTCAGTGCGGCCATCAAATCCACTACGGGCGCGGGTTTGCGAGGCTTCTCCAAAGAGCTGACTTCATCCCCCTCGAGGCGCGCCTTGATAAGGGTCTTAAGGTTTTCTTCAAAGCTATCATGATACTTTTCCGGTTCGAACTTGCCGGCAAGAGCGTCGATCAGTTGGTGGGCAATCTTAACCTCGGCCTCTTTCAACTCAACGTCCGGACGGCCGAAACTTTCCACTTTCCGCACCTCTTCTTTGTAATACATGGTGTGCAACATGAGCCCGCCTTCATAGGGGCGCAGGAATACTGTGTATTCGCGGTTGTGCATGGTCAGCTTGGCAATGGCAACGTAGTCCGTTTCTTCCAGCGCGCGCGACAACAAGGCGTAAGGCTTGCGCCCAGCCTCTTCCGGCATCAGGTAATAGGAAGATTCGAAGTAAACCGGATCGACTTCCTCGGCCTTGACAAACTCGAGGATCTCCATCGCCTTGGCGGTCTTCGGTTCAATCTTCTTGATTTCATCAGGCTCGATGATTACGTACTCGCCCTTGCGGTATTCGAAGCCTTTGACAATTTCGCTACGCTCCACCACGCGCTCGTCGTGTGGGCACCAGAGTTGCTGCTTGATCCGTGTGTTGTCGTCCCGATGCAGCATGTGAAACGCAATATGGTTACCGCGTGCGCCTGAAAACAGCCGCACCGGTATAGAGATCAGTCCGAATGTCAGATAACCAGACCACACAGAAGCTGCCATGTTTTCACCATTCCGGCCGAGAAAGTTATGCGATAACCCCGGCACAGCATGGTTCACCGGGCCGAGATTGTCAAGACCCAAGATTGCCAATCTGTTCGATTGGCAGGATTTGCGCGATGAGCTGCACCATTTGCTGTGCTGTCTGGCGGGCAGGGAGCAGGGCACGACCCTGGCATGCGATACTGGCCCAGGAAGCGTGACAAGTCTCATCCATTCAAGAGGTTTGCCTGCCGCAGTCATTGCCATCGGCTTCGCGCTGGTAGCCCGCGTCATAGGTGCAGTGACCGACGGGGGAGCGCTGGTAGGAGTGCTGATGGCCTTCTGCCTGATGCTCGGCGCCGGGCTTCCCGGCTTTGTTCCACTGTTGGTGGTTTTTGTGCTGACTCTGGTGACGACCCACTGGGGCTACACGCGTAAACAGCGTTTGGGAGTGGCTGAGCGCAACCGTGGACGCACAGCCTGGCAGGTTCTCGCCAACCTGTCTGCGGCGGCGCTGTGCGCTTTGCCGGTGCTCTGGTTCCCACACAGCAGCGATATCCTGCTCGTGGCCGCGACCGCTGCCTTGGCGGAGGCAGCGGCCGATACAGTCTCCAGCGAAATCGGACAGGCGACAGCAGACCGAGCCTACATCATCACCAACTTTCATCAGGTGCCGATCGGGACCAATGGCGCGATCAGCCTCGAAGGCACTTTGAGCGGGTGCATCGCTGCCGCCGCAGTGGGGTGGGGCAGCGCGATGGTTGGAGTTGTGAGTTGGCAACGAACACCTGTTATCGCCATGTCCGGTATCGCAGGCATGTTCCTCGATAGCGTTTTGGGAGCAACTTGGGAAAACTCGGGCAAGCTGGAAAACGACGCAGTGAATTTTGTGAGTACCGTCTTTGCTGCCGACCTCGCCCTGCTTGCGGCGATAGTGGTGGAGAAAATGGCTGCCTGAGAATCGGAGCTGCGCGCGTGTTAGTTTGTTAGCTCATACCCAGCTTCGGAGCTGACTTTGCCGACAAATAAACTTTCCCTGGCCGCCGTTCTTATCGCCCTCACAACACCACTTCTGGCACAACAATACGACGTGCTGATCCGCAACGGTCGCGTTGTAGATGGCAGCGGTAATCCCTGGATCTATGCGGACGTTGGCGTCATTGGCGATCGCATCGCGTTCCTCGGCAAAGCCGATCCTGGAATCACCGCCAGGCGCACGATTGACGCTACAGGATTGGTGGTTGCTCCCGGCTTTATTGACATGCTAGGCCAGTCGGAGGTGAATCTGCTGATTGACAAACAGGCGGTCAGCAAGCTGACGCAAGGCATCACGACGGAGATCACGGGGGAAGGCGATTCCATTGCGCCCACCAACGATGCGCTCAACCAAGAGCATGCGGATTTCTATCGACACTACCATCTCACTCCCGACTGGCAGTCGCTGGAAGAATACTTCCAGCGCTTGACCCAGCAGGGCAGTGGGATCAATCTGGCGACCTATGTGGGAGCGGCTCAGGTTCGCCACATGGTGATCGGCACTTCCGATCGTGCACCCACCGCCGACGAGCTGAAAGAGATGGAGATCCTGGTGGACGACGCCATGGGCGACGGCGCGATGGGCATCTCCAGCGCGCTGATCTATTCGCCGGGTTCGTACGCCAAGACCGAAGAGCTAATCGCACTGGCCAAGGTCGCAGCCAAGAAGGGTGGCATCTATGCATCCCACATGCGCAACGAAGGTGATGCCGAAATGGAGGCGCAGAGTGAAGCCTTTCGCATCGGCCGCGAGGCCAATATTCCGGTGGAGATCTTCCATCTCAAGGTTGCCGGCAAGCAGAACTGGGGCAAGATGCCACAAGTGATCTCCGCCATCGAGCAGGCGCGGGCCCGTGGGGTTGATGTCACCGCTGACCAGTATCCCTATACCGGTGCAGCAACTTCGCTAGGCGCCGTCATTCCTCCCAAGTATCACGCGGGCGGCCCCGACGAATTTGTGAAGCGGCTCAAGGACCCGGCACTCCGGGAACGGATTCGAAAGGACATCGCCAGCTCCGACACTTCGTTCGAGAATCTGTGGAAAGGCGCCGGCGGCGCCGACGGCGTCCTGGTCATCGCAGTGCTGAACCCTGAGCTTCGCAAGTACGAAGGCAAGACAGCCGCGCAGATTGGGAAGATGGACAACAAAGATCCGTTGGATGCGGTGATGGACCTGGTTATAGCCGACCGGGATAACACCGGCGCCGTATATTTCCTGATGAGCGAGGAGGACGTGAAACTGGCCATGCGCCAGCCGTGGGTGAGTGTTGGGACAGATTACGCAGCGGTTAACCCGAGCGGAACGCTGGGCGAGTCGAAGTCGCACCCTCGGGCCTATGGCAGCTTTGCGCGCATTCTCGGCACCTATGTGCGCGAGGAACACAACCTGCGATTGGAAGATGCGATTCGCAAGTTCACTTCGCTGCCAGCACAGCGAGAAAAGCTTGACCATCGGGGATTGCTGCGGGCAGACTATTTCGCCGACATCACAGTTTTCGATCCCGAAAAAGTGCGCGACACAGCAACTTATGACGATCCCAACCGGCCGTCGGTTGGATTCGCTTATGTCTTCGTGAACGGCGTGCTAGCGCTGGAACATGACACTGTCACCGGGCAGTTAGGCGGACGTCCGTTGCGTGGACCCGGATACATGATGCGGGACTTTGTGCCGGAAGGGATGCCTCTTCGCGGGAAAGTTCAAGGCGTAGTGACCGATGAAGCCGGCTGGCCGCTTCCCCGGGCTAGCGTCACGCTCAGCGATGCAGCCGGAAAGGTATTAGCAGCCACGAACTCAAGAAAAGACGGGCGATACGAATTTGTGCTGGAGAACCCGTGCCGCGGTTGTTCGATCAAAGCCGAACGGATGGGCTTTGGCTCACAACAAAAATCGGAAGTGAACTATAACGGCTCAAATTCGTTGTGGTTTGGGTTTGCCTTGAAACGCAATAATTAGCGTTGGCATCCTCAGGGCTTCCGCCATGTTCTTGTCCCCCGATGGGGTTGCTCACCCTCTTCCAGGCACCATCGGATATCCGCAAATGTGTCCGTCGTCGCGTGCTCGTAAGGGGAGTGGCACGTGGTGCGGCAAGCCGAGGCTGGGACCCGTCCTGCTGCACTCGGGCGCTGCTCCAGTGAGCCGCTGCCTTTCTGTGTTCCGGTGACGGCCGCCCGTTGGCCTGTTCACGCCCGTTGGGGTTGTGCGTCTGCTGCTGCGCCCGGCCGGACTTGCAGAGACAGATCAGGTAAGCAACGACTGTGCGATACAACAGCGCCTCGCTTCTGTTTCTTGGCGGCGGGCCTTATTCTGCCTTGGCTCCGGTTGACGCCTGCAATTCGTGGTACAAATCGGAAGATTCATGAAGAATCAGAAGTTCCCTTGGCTTCGCATCACGCTCCTCTTTTGGCTAATGGTTAGTCTCGCGAACCCACAAGAGGAGCCCACCTTCCGTGCGCAGTCAAATGTCGTGCTGGTACCCGCTCTGGTTCGCGACAAAGCTGGCGAAATCGTCTATGGTCTGCGGGCCGACGACTTCATCGTGGAAGACGATGGCATACCCCAGGCTGTCCGGCTTGAGGAAACAGCGGAGTCCGACCCGGTATCACTGGTGGTTGCTATTCAGTGCGGGCGACGGGCCGACTATGAACTTCCCAGGATGCATGGACTGGGCACTATGCTGCAGCCCGTGATGGCGCAACCGCAGAGCAAGGTCGCCCTGCTTGCCTTCGACAGTCAGGTGCACATGATCGAGAATTTCACCGGCGATCAGAGCGCTGTGGAAACCGTGCTGCGAACTTTGCAGCCCGGCGATGGTGGTGCCGCGATTTTGGATGCAGTGAGCTATTCGGTGAGGTTGCTTCAGGGGATGCCGAAGAATCGCAAACGAGTCCTGTTGCTGATCAGCGAAACGCGTGATCACGGCAGCCATTCCGCCACCGTGGATGACGTTATAAGAGCAATCGGTAACAGCAACACCGTCGTCTATACCCTCGCATTTTCGCCCTCGAAGTCAAACGTGCTTGACACCCTGCGTGGCGCCAACAATCCTGACCTGCATCACGAACAAACCGAGATCCATGAAGGCCCGGATCTGCTGGCGCCGCTTGTGCTGGCCGCCCAGGCCATGCGCAGGAATACAGCCAAGGCGATCGCCTCTCTTAGTGGTGGCGAGTATGAGATGTTCGATTCGAGCCACGGTTTTGACGCCCGAATGAACGACTTCTCCAATCACCTGCATAGCCGGTATCTGTTGAGCTTTCAGCCTACGCATCCCCATCCCGGGCTACACCGGCTGACGGTGCGTCTCAAGGAACCGGCGAATGCAACTGTGCTGGCCCGCAGCGGTTATTGGGCAGTCGAGTCCCAGCCTTAAACATGGGAGCTCATAGCATGCACCATCCATGGCGGATGGATGGTTCGAAGCCCCTGGCCGTAAGGATCTGGCGGTATGACGGTCATCATTGAATTTGACCTATGCCCTTATCCCGTTGCGTGAATCGACCGTAGACTGTTCTTGGGCTTCTTACCGGCAATTAGCGCAAACGCTAGGCAAATCCAATCACAACTCCCAACGGCGCAACGTCGCGCCGCGCGATAGTGGTTCGCCTGGTACCGCCTGTATCGCGAACCAGTAGGATTCCGCAGTGTGGTCTTAACTTCCTGTTAACGTAAGTCGTGGAAGCTGTTGCGCCCCTGGGCGCATCCAATAAGAGAAGGGGACCCCTCAACCCAGGTGATGACTCGCTGGAAGACATTTGCTATAGGCTGTAGTCTGGCGCTAGCTTTGTTCCTGTTCGCCCAGCACAAACCCGCGATGCCCAACCACACCGTCTATCGCTCCGTAATTGATCTGACGCACAATCTGAACGACCACTCGCCCAACTGGGAAGACACGGCAGGGTCGCCTTTCGAAGCGAAAGAGCTAGGCAACATTGACCGGGATGGATATTACTCGCGCATCTTCACCACGCAGGAGCATTACGGAACCCACCTGGATGCGCCCGCCCATTTTGCCAAGGGCATGTGGACCGTGGATCAGATTCCTGCGGAGAGGCTGGTACGGCCCCTGGTGGTGCTGAACGTTCAGGCAAAGGTCAGGAATAATCCGGACTACCTGATCAGTGTCCAGGACGTAGCCGACTGGGAAGATGAGCATGGCCAGATTCCAACCGGCGCCGTCGTCATGGCCCACACCGGCTGGGACGTTCGCTGGAATTCACAGCAGGAATTCCAAAATCTTGGGCACGACCACCTGCCCCACTATCCGGGCTACGCCCTCGAGACCGCAACATTTCTGGTCAAGACACGCGCGGTGGTAGGGCTCGGCATCGACACCATGAGCGTGGACACTGGTGCGACTACCACCTATCCCGTACACCTGTTTACCGCCAAGGAAAGCGTTTACCACCTGGAAAATGTCGCCAACCTTGGGCTGGTGCCGCCGTCGGGAGCGACCGTAGTGGTAGCACCCATTAAGCTGGAAAAGGGATCGGGCGGGCCAGTTCGAATCCTGGCCTTGGTGAACTGAACCCATAGCATGGTTTCCCTCGCCGGTGCCGCTGGTTGGTTGGGAAGGTCGCAGGCACAAGAGCCGCACACGGAAAATCAGGATGATGCTGCAAGACCGAGCGGAGAACCAACGGCCCGGGTTCTGATTGCAGACCGGGTTCCTACGTAACATGGGCCCGGTACAGCATGTAGCTGAAGCCTTCACGCAGGGCGGCCATCCAGCGTCCGAATGCCGTCTTGGGGACCGAGCCCGGGCGAGGTGATGTATATACCTGGATTCCCTCACGCGCCATCATCTTCTTGGCGCGATACAGGTGATAGGCGTCGCTGACCAACAGGGCGCTATGCATGTCATTAGCGCGCATGATGTTGGCCACTCGACGTGTGGATTCGTCGGTATTGCCGCCCTGAGTCTCGGCAATCAAGTTGAGGTCGGCTACGCCGCGCGCTTCCAGGTAATCGCGGCCCACCTGTCCTTCGCTATAGCGAGGGTCTTTGCCTGCGCCGCCGGTGGTGATGATAACGGGAGCAAGTCCGCGCTCGAACAAATCATGGGCATGATCCAGACGCGCCCGATAAACCGGCGACGGATGGCCGACATACTCGGCCGCTCCGAAGACTACGATGGCATCGGCGGCGTGAGGTTCATCCACGCCGGCATCACGCATGATCTGCACACTGGTGTGCAACAGCATGCCAACCGCGACAACTGCGGCCAGGAGGACGATCCAGACTTTGAGGTGCAACTTGGAGGGTCCCGCAGGCGTGACGACTACTCCCGGCCTAGCAGCTCGACGATCTGCTCTTCGGGAATGGCGCCGTGCCGCAGCAGCCGCCAGCTTCCATCCTCGCTGGTCAGATCGACAATGGTGGAAGGCATGTCTCGCGGCGACTGGCCGCCATCCACAATGACGGGAACACAATCGCCCAACTGATCTCGCACCTGCAGCGCGGATGTACATTCCGCAGCGCCATGCAGATTTGCCGAGGTTGCCGTAATGGGCAAACCAGCAGAACGAATGATGGCCAGCGGAATTTCGGCGGCGGGCACGCGAAGCGCCACGTTCCCGGTGTTCGCAGTGACCTTGAGTGGCAGCTTGGGATCGGCTTTGACGATGATGGTCATGGGCCCGGGCCAGAAACGCCGGGCCAGCAAATAGAAAATTTCTGGAACCGGCCATGCCAGATCTGCGGCTTGGTCCACCGATTCGATCAGCAGCGACAGCGGCTTGTGACGCGAGCGGTTCTTGATCTCGTAAACCCGGTCCACCGCATGGAGGTTGAAGGGATCGGCGGCGAGTCCGTAAAACGTGTCGGTCGGCATGCCCAGGACCAGGCCGGAGCGGATCTTTTCCGCCACGTAGGTGACCAGGGAGGCTTCTGGCTGCTCATTGCTGATCTTGACGATTTCGGGGCGCACCCGTACCTCTTCTTGCTGCTGAGGAGTTGATGGGGCGAAACCGTAACACATCGCCCCGTAGAACGGCAACTTAGCAGATTACCATGCCGTAACCGAGTCTGCGACGCAGCCGCTTGCCGCGCGCATGATCGCCCAACTCGTTGCGGGACGCAGAATGGTTAGTCAAACGCCGAAACTGGCACACCGTACGGATACAGCTCCTGCGGTGTACGATAGACGCCGGTCATCGCTGGCTATGGCCAATTCAATCGAGCTCGACAGTCGCCTGCGGCCCGTCAATAGCCGCCAGAATGCGCGGGTCAAGCAGCTGCGCCGGGGATTCACTGACGCCGGACCCGATGAACACGGGGCGGTTGCCATCGAAGGCATGCACCTCGTGGAAGAGGCCATCCGGAGCGGACTGCGGCTCGGAACCGTCTTTTTCAGTGAGTCGGCACGCGACCGGGTGCACAAGCTGCTGCCGCAGCTTTCCGCCCACACGGAAACTCTGCTCCTGCCGGATGATGTCTTCGCCAGCGCGGTGCCTAGCGAAACTCCTCAGGGAATCGCGGCTCTTGTGCGGCCGAAAGCATTCGCGCTGGACGATGTCTTCTCTCCTGCCCCAGTCCTGCTGCTTGTCATCGCCGGCCTGCAAGATCCCGGGAACCTGGGAACCATCGCCCGCTCGGCCGAGGCCTTTGCTGCCACGGGCCTGCTGCTGGGCGAACGCACCGTGAGTCCCTGGAACTGGAAGGCAGTGCGAGCATCGGCAGGATCATTGTTTCGCCTGCCCATGGTGAAAGTGGAAGTGGAAAAAACGCTTCACGAGGTCAGGTCGCGCGGGGTTCGCATTCTTGCAACCTCCTCGCACAAGGGCACGTTGATCGACGAGGCGGATCTGTGCGGTGCGGTGGCACTCCTTGTGGGCAATGAAGGGGCAGGAATCCCAAAGAACCTGCTGACCCAGGCCGATGAGGTGGTCGCAATCCCGCAGCGTCTGCGGGTGGAGTCGCTCAACGCAGGCATCGCAGCCTCAATCATGCTGTATGAAGCCGCCAGGCAGAGAAAAACGGGTCTGAAAAACGGGGGCCACGGAGAGCAATAGAAATGCCCCGTGAAGGACTAGAATTTGGCTATGCCGCGTACTTGAACGTGACGGTGCAGAGAGCCACTCGAAGGGGCGACACATGGCTCCCTGCGGCGTGAATTTTCGGCGCATTGAGTATCCTCAGGCTTCCGGTGTGACGGCAGATTAGGTCGTTCGGAGCCTGGGACTTGTTCCGGCCAGAAGGTTGCCGTGAGCAAAGCGGTCCTTTTTTCAGAAACTCCAGGTTTGGGATAAACCAGATTACGTGAGTCTCTTCCAGCAAATCCCTCAACCCGACGATGCGGTGGACAAGTCGCGACCCCTGGCTGATCGCATGCGTCCGCGCACGCTTGACGAGTTTGTCGGGCAAGAGCACATCCTGGCACCCGGAAAGACGCTGCGGGTACAGATCGAGCGCGACGACACAGGCTCGCTCATCTTCTGGGGACCTCCGGGCGTTGGCAAGACCACTCTGGCAAAGATCATTGCCCACATGACTCATGCTGACTTCATTGAATTCTCGGCGGTGCTGGCGGGCATTAAGGAAATCAA
>CAZDYZ010001057.1:0-1512 GCA_964509525.1 uncultured Acidobacteriaceae bacterium | reverse complement strand
TCGGGGCTCATCACCGCGCCCGATGGGTTACTAGGCGAGTTCAGAACGATGACCTTGGTGCGTGGTGTGATCGCGCGTTCCACCATTTCAGCAGTCAGATCGAAGCCATGCTTCTCGTCGGTCGCGATATACACCGGCTCCCCGCCTGCATAGCGAACGATGTCCTTGAACGAAACCCAGTACGGCACTGGAAGTATGACTTCGTCGCCATGGTCCACCAGCACCTGAATGGCGTTGAACAGAGCGTGTTTGCCACCAACCGAGGCAATGCACTCCTCGCGCTTGTAGTCAGAGCCGAAGTCAGCGGCGTGTCGCTTGGTGATTGCATCACGCAGTTCGGCCGTCCCACCAACCGGGGTGTACTTGCTGAAGTTGTTATGAATAGCGGCAATTGCCGCCTCCTTAATGTGCGAAGGAGTTGGGAAATGCGGCTCGCCCGCGCCGAAGTCTACCAGGTCAGCACCGCTGGCTCGGAGCTTCTCGGCCTCCGCCACCACTGCCATCGTGGCGGAAACTTCGATGCGTTGAACTCGATTGGTCAGAAATGACGAAAGCTGGATTCCAGCAGTAGTCATGGGTTGGTCCTTCCTTTGCGATGAGCTCCTGTAGGATACGACTGCGACTGCTCGATCTTGCGCCGGACCCGCTCTTCCACCATCTCCGGTACGAGCCCGCCAAGCGGTCCTCCGAGCTTCGCGATCTCGCGCACGATTCGCGAGCTGAGATAGGAATATTTCTCTGCCGGCATCATGAAAACTGTCTCCACCCGTGGCTCCATCTTTCGATTCATGAGCGCCATCTGCAATTCAAATTCGTAGTCGCTGACGGCTCGGATGCCACGCAGCACCGCGTTTGCGTTTTTCTGGATGCAGTATGTCACCAGCAGGCCACCGAATATATCAACTGTGACGTTGTCAAGCTCGGAGGTCATTGCCTCCAGCATTTCTTTACGTTCGTCCATCTCGAAAAGCGGCTCCGCCTTGTCCATATTGCGGGCGATTGCGACAATGAGGCGATCGAACAGCTTGCTACCGCGGTGAATCAGATCCAGGTGGCCGTTGGTAACCGGATCGAACGAGCCAGGATAGATGGCAACGATATCCTTCAAGAAACCTCGAGTAGGAGGGAGTTTACGCGGGATGATTCTATTCTGGCTTGCCTCCCGAGGCAATTGGCGAAAAACGAGACCTCACTTTGACATCGGCCGCTATTCTGAACCGGGAAGGAATCCGGATTATTTTCGCCCCACCTGTGGCTTCGGCAGCGGATGAGGGGCTTCCGGGCTTGCGACCGCACTTTGCGCTCTGTCCGCGACTGAGATCAATCCCAGCGCCTTCCGAACTTCTGCCTCGATCTTCGCGGCGATGTCTTTGTTTTCCTTGAGGAACTGCTTACCGTTCTCGCGGCCCTGCCCGATCCGCTCGCCTTTGTAGCTGAACCAGGCTCCCGACTTCTCCACGAGGTTCAGGTTGGTAGCCAGATCAAGCAGGTCGCCCTCCTTCGAGATACCCT
>CAZDYZ010001056.1:0-4911 GCA_964509525.1 uncultured Acidobacteriaceae bacterium | reverse complement strand
TCTTGCCATGGTCAACGTGTGCGATGATGGCGATATTACGAAGACTCTGGCTCAAAACAAATGTCCTTCCTGTGTGGGAGAGCCGCGTGCATTCGGGCGAATGGAGGCCGCTTCGGAATGTCGATTCAGTTTACAATAATGCACGAAACCCGGGCTCCCCGTAGCATCAAGATATGAAACTTTGCCATGTATCGATTTCTCCCTTCTTCCGCTGACGGGTCTGCGCGGGCGGGCAACAAAACTTAGTTGCGTCAGGGAGGTTAAGATAAGAATACCGTTCGCACGACCTCAGGGGCTTTGATGCGCATCCTCTTAATGACGGCACTGACGCTGTCATTCCCCACATTTCTTGCCACCTCTTGGGCCCAGACCAGCAGCTCTCGGTCCGGGTCCTCCTCGACGATCTCGACGTCAACGATTGATTTTTCTGATGACAAAACTTTCTCTCGCTTTGAACATGTCACCACAGGCATGAAACCTCCCAGGGCGACGCAAGCGCCCGATCCGAAATTTCCCGCTTTGCCAGCGGATGCAGAACCACGCGGCATTGTTGTGATGCTGGTGGGCGTCAATGCCAAGGGGCGGGTCGAAGCGGTGCGGGTGCTGCGCAGCGACGAACAAGCCTTCGAACAAGCAGCCGTCAAAACCGTCAAAAAGTGGAAGTTCAAGCCAGCGGAGAAGAACGGCAGTCCGGTACCCGTGCAGGTGACAGTGGAGATGACGTTCTATCGATAAGACAATTGCAAGTTCACACCGATCTGGCGGATCCCAAAAACGCCGCGCTCACAGCTATAGACCCGGAAGTCAAGCGAGACTCAGCTGGTATTTCTCCCATTCTGCCGGTTATTCTGGGAAGGCATTTGCTGATATGTTTCTTCGTCATCTTGCGTCGAGACCCTTGTCACGCTTTATTGCCAGAGCGCGCGGTGACGCAATCTTGTAACCATCTTCGGACGTACTAGTATATGGATCCAATCGAGAAGAGCCCGCTAAGCCGCAACCAGGCGGCAGACGAGTTGCGTTTGATCGCGCGCCTTCGTGCTGGCGAACAGCAGGCCATGTCGGAGCTCTACGACCGCTATGCCAGGATAGTCTATGCGGTGGCGTTGCGAGTGCTGCAAGACGCAGCAGCTGCCGAGGATATACTGCAGGACGTGTTCTTGCAGCTATGGCGTAACCCGGATGCCTTCGATGCCAGCCGGGGTAATCTAGCGGCATGGCTTGCGGTGATTGCCAGGCATCGTTCCATTGATCGCCTGCGCAAGCGACGGCCCGAGACGGACATAGAGGAATGTATCATCGCCAGCGGCCCTGATCTGGGTGACGAGACGGAACGTGCAATGGTGATAGAGAAGATTCGCGGCGCGCTGGCGGAGATGAATCCAGATCAGCGCACCGCGTTGGAGCTGGCGTTTTTCCAGGGCCTTACTCATACGGAGATCGCAGAGAAAATGGGCAAGCCGCTGGGTACAATCAAGACGCGTATTCGCAGCGGGCTGCAGCAGTTGCGCCTCAAATTCGCATGATGAAGACACATGAACAATTCGGAGAGGATCTGGCGCTATACGCGCTAGGCGAGCTGACCAGCGGTGAGCGGGAGTCTCTGGAGGAACACCTGCGCACCTGCGCCGCCTGCCGTCGCGAATTGCAGGCCCTACATGGCGATCTCGGACTGCTTGGCCTTTCAAGCAGCGGCCCACAACCTCCAGCCAGGAGCAAAGAGCGCCTGATGCGCGTCATCGCGGCCGAACCACGAAGTGTCCCATCGTCCGCGCCAGTTCAGGTCCCGCGGCGCAGCTTGTGGTTGCCTTGGGTTCCGGCCTTCGCGGCAGTCGGGGTGTTAATCGTCGCGATGAGCATGTGGCACGCCAGCCAGCGCATGCACAATCAGCTGGCAGAACTCATCATTCGGAATCAGGAGCAGACAGTGGAGCTTGACCGCCTCAATCGGGAGCTGAGGCTGCTCAAGTCGCCAGATGCGTTGCACGTGTCGCTGAATCCGATGCAGTTGCCCCTGCAGCCGACGGGCATGGCTATCTTCAGCACGTCGCAAAAACACATGATCTTCATGGCCAGCAACCTGCCTCCCGTAGCCGAAGGCAAGGCTTATGAGCTTTGGATCATTCCGTTGAAGGGCATGCCGATGCCGGCTGGCCTCTTCAAGCCCGACGTGCATGGGAACGTGATGATGCTGGATCATCCTATGCCCGAAGGCGTGGAAGCCAAGGCGTTCGCGATTACAGTCGAGGACGAGACAGGTTCTAACAAGCCAACGTCCCCAATTATGCTTATGGGCGAGGTGGGTGTTGGGGGATAAATCCACCGCGCTCCACTTGTTTTGAGCCGAATTCCACAGGGAATCCACAGGTGCAATGCGATTCCGCTTCAATCGCTTCCTCGCTTCCTGCACACTGGAGCAACATGGCAGAGCGCAGCGATTTTGCGTATACCGTGAAGCAGCAAGCTGACATCGTCCGCATTGTGGGCGAGTACGTGACTCTGCGCAAGGCAGGCGCGCAGAATTTCATCGGTCTGTGTCCCTTCCATCAGGAGAAGACGCCGTCGATGTCTGTGCATGCTTCGCGGCAATTCTTCCACTGCTTCGGCTGCGGCGTGTCAGGGGATGTCTTCAACTTCGTGCAAAAGATCGAGAACATCAGCTTTCCTGAATCAGTTCGCCTGATTGCAGAGAAGCTGAAGATTCCCATCCCCAAGATGACCTTTTCTTCGCCCGAGGAGGAGCATGTCGCCAAGCTGCGCGGGGGGCTGCTGGACGTCCACGAGCGAGCCTGCACGTTCTTCCAGGAGCGGCTACGTAACCCCGAGGCGGCGCAGGCGCGCGAGTATCTGGCTTTAAGGGGAGTTACCCCAGCGATTGCTACCGAGTTCCGCATGGGTTTCGCGCCCGATTCGGGCTTTCTGTTGCGCGAGGTGCTACGCGCGCAGTACGACGAAGAACTGCTACGCGATTCGGGACTTTTTTCGTGGAAGGACAAGGGCGAAGAAGCCCGCGAGCAGGGTACGGTGTTGTATTCAAGGTTTCGCAACCGGGTGATGTTCCCTATCTGCAATGAAACAGGGAAGGTGATTGCCTTCACTGGCCGGACGCTTGCGACTGACGAAAAGCTGGGCCCCAAGTACCTAAACTCGCCCGAGACGGCAATCTACTCAAAGTCACGCGTGTTGTTTAACCTCGACAAAGCCAAGGAAGCGGTCCGCAAGCTGGAGTACGCCATCCTGGTTGAAGGCCAGATGGATTGCATCTCGGTATACACAGCCGGCTTCCGGAATGTGATCGCCAGCTCGGGCACTGCATTCACCGAGCTGCAAGCGCGGTTGCTGGGACGATTCAGCAAGAACATCGTGGTTAACTTCGATCCCGACACCGCCGGCGCGACTGCCGCCGAGCGTTCCCTGGGATTGTTGGTGAGTGAAGATTTCCAGATCAAAGTTCTCACCCTCGAACCCGGTTTCGATCCCGATCTTTACATCCGGCGCAAAGGCGCAGCAGCCTACGGCGAAGCGTTGTCGCACTCACAAAAGTATTTTGACTACCTCATCGAGCGGGCGGTGACCCACTTCCCGGTGCGCACGCCGGAAGGCAAGGTGAAAGCATTGAACTATCTGCTGCCTCATGTGCAGCGCGTGACAAGCCGAATCGTGCGTGACGAGTTGGCTAGTGAGATTTCGCATCGGCTGGGTATCGATTCGGCGGTGCTTCGGCAAGAGCTGCGTCATATTGCACGTTCACGATCTTCCGACCAGGTGACCACGTCAGGCAGCGCGATGTTGACCGATGCCGAGAGGGTGCTGGTACGGGCTCTCGCCAGTCGTGAACTCGCGCACAATCCGGTAAGTGACCGCGGAGGCCAGGACCTGGACTTCGAGCCCGCGCGCCAGGCGCACTTCGCTCTCACACGGCAACCTTTACACGAGGGTTCGACCGCTGAGAACCTTATCAACACGCTGCTGCTTGCACAAGAACAGGGTCTCGATCCGATGTCTGTACCGCTGGATGAGCGCAATCGCAATCTGCTGGCGGGGGTCCTGATGGACGAGCGCGAGGAGCTGACTCCAGAGTTGGTGGAAAGCGCAATACGGTCGCTGCGCCGCCGCGCGTTGCGGCGGCAGCTCGAGGAGTTGCAACAACAGTTGAAGGAAGCCGAGCGCCAACACGACCCAGCATCGGCGACACGGCTACTTCAGGAGCGCGTCAAGCTGCGCAGAGCCATGACGTCAATGATCGAAAGCACGTAAGCCGTTCCACCCGGGCATGGCGGCAAGTACATGATGCTAAAGGGTGAACCCAACGCTCCACCGGGAACATCTAATATTTGCTAGCGGTTGCAGGTGCTCGAGGTTGGATGCCAGGTGGTCGGGGCGATTGCCGGAAGTTTTCGATTCTGTGCAAGGGTGCTGGGAGTTAAGTCCTGGCTTGTGATAACATTGTAAGGTTTCTGTCTCTGCCGGTTCCGCAATGCCGGTCCTGCCTCTGTGTACACACAAGAATGGGCGCCCGAGAGACGGTGCCATGTTGAGGAAATTCCGTTTTGGCTCTAGACGATAAGTACGACGACATCAAAAAATTGATTAATGCGGGAAAGGAAAAAGGATACCTGACCTACAACGAGGTCAATGACCTTATCCCGCACGACATGCATTCGCCCGACGACCTCGAGGACTTGCTGACCACCATCGGTACGCAAGGCATCGATGTGCTCGAAGGACCGAAGATGCCAGGTTCCCTCGATAAGAAGTTCGATACGGAGCTGGAAGCAGGAGAGGACCTCGAACTCGACCTGACGCCTGGCGCACTGGAGAAGACCAACGACCCGGTTCGCATGTACCTGCGCGAGATGGGCACGGTACCGCTGCTGACGCGTGAAGGCGAAGTGGAGATCGCCAAGCGTA
>CAZDYZ010001055.1:0-2292 GCA_964509525.1 uncultured Acidobacteriaceae bacterium | reverse complement strand
AGGATGGGTTGGGTTTCGGGATCGCCGAAGCGGCAGTTGAATTCCAGCACCATGGGGCCGCGCGCGGTCATCATGATGCCGCAATAGAGAATGCCTTTATACTCGGCACCCTCAGCCCGCATGCCTGCGATGACAGGGCGGGCGATATGGGTTACCAGCCAGTCACGCATCTGTGCGTCTACGATGTTGTCGGTCGAGTATGCGCCCATGCCGCCAGTGTTTGGACCTTGATCGTTATCGAAGATGCGCTTGTGGTCCTGCGATGCCACCAGCGGAACTACGCGCTCGCCATCGCTCAGCACCAGGAATGAGAGTTCCTCGCCCCTGAGGCACTCTTCCAGCACGATGCGGGAACCAGCTTCGCCCACCATCTTGCCACTGAGCATATCCTCGGCAGTGCGCTGGGCTTCGTCTTTTGTGGCGGCGATAACCACGCCTTTGCCCGCTGCTAGCCCATCAGCCTTGACGACGATCGGCGCATGGAACAGTTTCAATGCTTCGTGAACTTCCTCCTTGCTGGTGGAGACCGAATATTTTGCGGTGGGGATGCGGTGCCGCTGCATGAACTCCTTGGCGAAGCTCTTGCTGGATTCCAGCCGCGCCGCAGCTCGCACTGGCCCGAACACCGGCCAACCACGTTTGTGAAACTCGTCCGCAACGCCAAGTGCGAGCGGCAGCTCAGGGCCTACAACAGTCACATCGGGTGCCAGCCTGTTGGCGAGTTGCACAAGCGAATCGAGGCTTTTGAGGTCGGCAGCGACGCATTCCGCATCCTCTGCAATGCCGCCATTGCCCGGAGCGCAGTACAGTTTCTTGACCCGCGGTGACTGCCGCAACTTCCACACGATCGCATGTTCGCGACCACCGCTACCGAGGACCAGCACCTTCATAGGAAAAGAGCCCCCGCGACCGGCGCTCAGCTCATAATCTTAGACGGGAAGCGAAAGAAAAGAGTAGGGGTGCAGCTCGCTGATGTCAAGGATCGCGAAAGGAAGCATCGGATTCGTTAGAGGAGAACGGAAATCAGCTTGCAATCCCTTATTAACTGGGGTTAACTAGGATGCGAGACGTTGAGATGATCACGGTTTCCAAAGAAGATTACCTCAAGGCTATCCTGGAGGCTGAGAGTGAGGGGGAGCAGGTGATCGCCGCGCGACTGGCGCAGTGGCTTTCGGTGTCGGCACCGGCCGTCACCATGGCTCTGCGGCGACTGAAGCGTGATGGTCTAGTCTCGGTCCGCCACCACGGCCGCCTGCAACTTACCACTTCTGGTCGCAAGATTGCGCGCCGCCTGGCGGTCCGCCACCACCTCATTGAGCGCATGCTACACGAGGTCTTTGGTATGGAGTGGTACAAGGTGCACGATGAGGCCGAACGCCTGGAACATGCCGTCTCTGGCGACTTCGAAGCCATGCTGTCGCGCAAACTGGGCCCTGGCCACCCCTGCCCGCACGGGAATCCGCCTACCCCGGAGTCGCCTCGTGCCAGGCGAAAACGTGGGCTGCTGCTGCTTTCCGAATCACAGCCCGGCGGCCGATATGTGGTGCAGAGTGTTTACGAGCGGGACCGCAAATTAGGAGAATTTCTGGAAAAACTGGACATTCGGCCGGGAGCCGACATCGCGGTCAACCAACGCAATTATGACGACACTTTGAGCCTGGTTACCACAGCCGGGCGAGTGTCGCTCGGCCGCAGTGCTGCAGAAAAAGTCTGGGTTGCCCCCACCAACGGGAGCCGCCCACCGCGTGTCAAAAAGAATTAACCGTGGTTTAATAATTCTTATATACTTTGGTTATTGAACGGATCAACCCGACAGCGAACGAAGCCGCTGACGGCCGAGCCATGGCGCTGGTATGAATACGAAGCTCCGAGCTTGGCGTAATCCAGAGGCAATACCGCCCGATGTAAGTGGGGATACGGCCCACGGCGGCCAAGTGTCTTTGGAGGGGATGCACAGGTCAGTCCACGTACCACACCATCAAGCGGGATTCTGGGAGCAATGGCGAGCTTTCGTCGGGCCTGCGATTCTGGTTAGCGTCGGCTACATGGATCCCGGCAATTGGGGGACGGATCTGCAAAGCGGTGCTCAGTTCAAGTACGGGCTCTTATGGGTCGTTGGACTAGCCAGCCTGATGGCCATTTTCATGCAGGTAATTTCCGCTCGCTTGGGGGTTGTGACTGGCAAGGATCTCGCCCAATGCTGCCGCGATTGGTATCCGCCCTGGAGTCGATGGCCCAACTGGCTGATGAGCGAGGTAGCCATTGGCGCCTGTGACTTGGCGGAGGTACTCG
>CAZDYZ010001054.1:0-1599 GCA_964509525.1 uncultured Acidobacteriaceae bacterium | reverse complement strand
CAAAAGGCGGAACGCGACCTGCTTTTCCCAGATGTTCAGGCTCTGGGCGTGGTCGGAGACACTCCAGTGCGAAATCCGATCATTTCGAGCTGGTACGGAGCAGTCGGAGTCAACATCGACATTCCGGTGTTCAACGGCTTCTTCTATACCGCGAGAGCACGGGAAGCGTCACTGCGGTCCCAGGCCGTCCAGGAGAAACTCCGCGACTTGCGCGACCGCATCGCGCGGGATGTGCGCACGAGTTGGCTCAATGCACGGACGGCTTACGACCGGCTAGAAGTGACACAGCAGTTGCTCGACGAAGCCAATCTATCCCTGAAGCTGGCGCAGTCCCGCTATAACTTGGGACTAGGTTCCATTGTCGAGCTCAGCCAGGCGCAACTTCAGCAAACGCAAGCCGAAATTGCCAACGTTCAGGCAGGATACGACTATCGGCTTGCGCTCGCCGTGCTGCAGTATCAGACCACGGGCCTTTGAAAATCAGCTGCATGCACGGGAGGGACTCCACGATCTTTCGTACTTAGTAAACACTGTGCAGTCTGACAACTCTTAAATCAGTTGGCATGTTGGTTTAAGCAGCTAAAGGGAGTGCTGGATTCTAATACGCGTAAAGTGCAATATTGATGCGGACTTATACGCTATCTTATCGGTGGGACCAAGAAATAGCCTCGGATGATTTTCGGTGATCTGGGGCGATTTCGGCATACACTTTACTAGGAAATCCTAGAGCAGAACTGGCGCGTAATCTTTCATCTCTCGTGCCGAAAAATGCTTGGGCAAGCCCAGGTCTACTGACTAAGAGTTGTTGCATCTCAGCAGGTTTATCAGCAGCGATCATTCTCTGGAATCAATCACTTGCCCACAGCCTAGCCCGCACGGAAGCACTTTGTCGAAGTAGCGAAAAAGCCCGTATTGGCGCACATCGGCTCGAAGCGTACGGCACATTCTGCGGCACACCCCAGTGGCGTGAACCCCGCTGCTGAGACAAACTATGTTGGCACACCAGCCGTAGTTCCGTTCTCCGAACCTTCCATTGAGGCAATTTGTCGTTGGTCCATATGGAGGCCCGGTGTTTGTTCCGAAGGAATTAACTCCGGGCGTATTCGCTAGGCGAAAATGAACGCAATCGCAAGCAGGATTCCAAACGTGATTCCCTGTCTCATCTCCGACCACCCAAGTTGTTTCACATCGAGTGGCTTATGTGCTTGAAAGAACCACCATGTGCCTCGAACTAGCGCAGGAGCAAATGCAAGAATGACTAGTGGGGTAATGTAGTGCCCCAAGAACGCAACCACGACAGCAACCACCAGCAATATCTGGCCTAGAAGAAAGAATATGCCCTCATCAAACTTCTCCCGCCACGTTCAGGCCCGGCCGGCGTGAATACGCAATTGGACGAAGTGGATCTGGTTCCAGGCGAACAACCAGTTTGTAATCCACAAGGCAACCCCGGTTGAATCGAGATGCCCTGTGCCAAGGTAGTACGCGGCCGGAGCGGTCGCCGTCAGCCCGATGGCTCCTGCTAGTTGCGACATCATTCGCGTCTTACGTCCGAGCATCCGAAGCACGGTTTGGGCGACAAACGCCACAGCAGCGACT
>CAZDYZ010001053.1:0-4573 GCA_964509525.1 uncultured Acidobacteriaceae bacterium | reverse complement strand
CATGCCAAAGCTGTAAGCCAGCGCCCCGGGATGGGCATGGAAGAACGGCTTCTTCTCTATGGGATCGCACTGTACCCCGCCCACATAGCCCCAGGGAACGTAGAGCGTTCCGCCCTGGTTGTAACGGACTTTGCACACGCCTGGCTGGCCCTCGTGGATGGGGCACTGATGTCCACAGGAGTGGCAGCGTACGCGGTTGCGGTCCAGCTTCTCGTAAAGCTCAGGTGCCGCTTCGCGGACCCGCTGGTCGAGAATCTGTTTCAATGTGGTCATGAACAGGGCTTCCGCCAGACTTCATGGCAAAATCTTACTCCCGTCAGGGGCACACGGAACATCCTCAGTCACTGAAGCTGCCTGTTCTAATGAAAAATCGGATCTGCCTCCCAGTCGCCTCCCGTATGACCCTAAGAATATTGCTTGCTGATACGCAGTGTTCGGCAGGCAGATCGCCTCTGCCCCGGCAGAGCGGCACCCTTGAACTGAACACAGATCTGTAATGAGCGTACTCGCTAGGCTGCGCAGCGTTCGTACCGGTGGTGCGGCAGTTCCCCACCCTGCCTAGTCCGCGAGGCTGAATGCGCGGGGAACCGGTGCGTTATCCGCGTCTATCCCGTGCAGACCAGTGGCTCGAGCCTGGTGCACATCGGTGATTAGGGACTTCTTGCGGCTGTGGCTGCGCCTGAGGCATGGTTGGCAGAAATACAAACGTCCGGCACGGCCACCGAGACCGGACCCCCTTTTCGTCAGGACGGCTTCGATGAGGGCTTGGGGCGTAAACTCGCTTTGTAAATACAGCGGGTGAGTTAGCAGGAGGAGATCTTTGTTGCGACCATCGATGTATTTCATGTAAACCCGGTTTCTTAGAGTAATGATTTGATCTTGCGGTCAATCTTCCTGCTATCGGAGTTCACACGGGCGCCGCGGACATCGAATGTTTCCTGCTTTACATCAAAATGGGTCTCACGCATCCTGAACGCTACCTGCAGCCCTGAAAGCAGTGTCAACGCCGCCATCACCTGGATTGCCGCCCGCATCCCGAGCAGATCGGCCACCACTCCGGAAATCAGAGCGCCAAGGGCATAGCCCAGATCACGCCAGAAGCGATAGGCTCCCATCGCCGTCGCACGCCAGGTTGCATATGGCCTTGGTGACGCCGAAGCTAACGATGAACGAAACGATTGCGGTCTTGGAGACCAGTCCGAACTCTCTCTCCCCAATAAGAGGCGCGACGGTGCGCTCCAGGCCGACCACCATCCCAACAAATACAATCGCCTGGTGTCCCCGATTGGAATCTTCCCGCGCGCAAGGCAACATCGACTTCGTGACTCAAGACGTCAATCGTCAAAAAGACTGAATCGAAGTTTCCGAAGCCCGATCCTGCGGCTACTGTCAGGCACACGCACTCTATTGCAAATCGCACGCCTTGTCTCTACCGCATCAGCACGTCGTAGATCCTCTGGAATGCTTCCGGGCCGACGCTGAGGCTGCCACTGTAGGGATGGTTCATGATGACCAAGAGATGGATTTCCATGCCCAATAACGCGGCGAAAAAGGTGGTCATCCAGACATGCATTGCGAAACTCTTAAGTTGAAAGAACCAGCTCACGACGAAGCTCAGCACTGCCCCCAGGATGACAAAGTCCCACAGCGGTCGCGGCAAACGCGCAGTTACGCTGTCCAGCCGTATACTGCGTTTCTGGATGACGTCGTTGAAGGCGCGAAGGGTTTCGAAGTGTATTGCCTGCTGGCCGCCGGTCTTGGGCTCAAACGACTGCAGTTTGTCCTGGAAGCGCCACAGGAGCCGCATTCCGCCTCCTGGAAGGATGCCTTTGCGATGCTGGGGCCACGCCACGTCGATCTCATAACGTGTGTATTCCCGCAGATCACCTTGCAGTGCGATGCGGACAGGCTCGGGATAACCACTGACGTCTCGGTACAGGGCTGCCAGCGAGCCGGCTTCCATGGCTACCGCTGTCTGGGCACTGTTGTAACCTTCCCACACACTGACCGCGATCAAGCCCAGCATGATGCCGTAGAAGATGGCGACCGTACTCAGGTAGTAGCTGACGATTTCGTTGTACGAGTCGGCTACGTGCAGCCGTGCTATCCGTTTACGGGTTATCAGCAGGCCACCTACGCCGACCAGGACAGCGAATAGAACGGCGAAGATGCCGTACAGCCAGTCGGGCAAATTGAAGAACCATTCCACGAGTCGTTCTCCTTGGTTTACAGCGGATTCATTGGCTCTGGATAATCTCACCACCTACTGGCCAGCCAGGAATCGAGGGTGAACTTTCCCGAACCATAGCAAATCGGCAGATAAAGAACGCACGTACAGTACTTCCGGAAGGTACAGGAAATCGTCCCGCCTATTCAACGGTGAGAGCCCTTTGGGCATGGTTGAACCCTGACTCAAAGGAAGGATGCCCTACCTCCATAAACGAAATCTACCATCCAGGGGCGCGGATCGCATGGAGTGGACACCTGGTATTTCGCCATTTATGTTCGCTTACAATACCGTCGTTGGAGGGCGGCATAGGGACTCAAAATAGGCGGTTTTGAAGATGCGCTCAGTCGTTGGGCCGAGGGGACAACCCGTTCTCAATGGGAGGGACTCTTTCCCTACGAACCCCTGGCAAGTGACCAGAGTACCAAATTCAGCAGCATGCTAAACGTCCTCAAAAACCAATGCCGTAAACATACGCAGGCTCATGAAGCCCCATCTCCACTTATCATCCCAGGCACGTGCCGGTAGGCTTGGCAGCGACGATTTCATCCAGGGATCTGCCTTGCCTTTTGAGAGTCGCTGCCTTGTCGCGGCTGGTAACCGCCAGGTCGCGGTAGAGAGTAAGTTGCGAGTTGTCCACAACCGCACTATGCCCTGGGATGACGATCGTGTTGTTCGCGATTTTGGCAAGATTGGCTTCAGCGGCTCGAACATCCTGTCAATGCTGTCATCGGTCGAATGGTCGATGAATGGGTAGTGACCGTTCCAGAACGCGTCAGGGACGTGAATAATCTGGACAACCCAATAAGAATAGTAATAATTAATGATGAGCACGAAGATCGTCGTACCCCTAGCCGCGGACGACCTTTTGGTTGCTTGCCCCCATAGTTGGGCTCAATGTGGGCGATGAAGGTTTTGGTGAACCGCCTATCTAGGTGGGAGCGCATCGTTGTGCTGTGATTTGTCTCGCGAAGAACGGTTTGTGGCCACCGTGCCTGTTTGACCTGTGTCTCGCTTGTAGCGGATAGTGAGAACGAATGGATGCCGAGCAGACCATTGCTGAAGTCGAATGGCTGGAGCACCTTTTCGCTGTGCCTGACGCCAGACCGTTGAGTCCAAGCGACCTCGCTGCAGCGAATCGAAGGCACGATGAGATTCTCGCGCGCAGCCCGTGGTTTAGGCTTTGGCAGCGGTATGGAGTTTGCTGTCGCCCCGAGTCCCCCGCAGTCCGACTAAACGGAATTGAACGCTAAACCTCTGCACAACTTCAGCCAACGCATCTGTTGACGTCGCATTTCTCAAGGGCAGGTTTGGGAACCTCGCTTGGCTGCGTTCAGCATGGCACGACCTATACGCTGCTCCTTGACTCTGGCTGAGCATATCGAGGTTCGAATTCCTTGGGGGGAGCCAATAAGATTCAGACATCCAGCAACGATCTCCAAATCCCAGCGCTAGTATCCGTAAAGTGCCCGCATTTTGAGGTATTCCCGCTAGGCATACTGGCAACGTACGATGTGGAGGCTGTCTGCTGCCAGCAACTCCGCTTTCACCGTGACCAGACTAATGTCGGTTCGGTACCCAAATCGCCTGTAGCTCCGATCGGAATCTTCCCGCGGCGATTCAACCACTTCGTGACAGTCCTACTCATGACGTCCTTCGCCAAGACTAAATCGAAGTTTCCTGGTCGAAGTACTTCGCTCCTGGGCGGCGGAACTTGCATCGAATAGGGGCACCCAGCTCTTATAGCGGCATCGGCATCACTTCCGCCGTCCTCGTGTTCAGCTTTAGCTACCGCCTGGAGCCTATACGCCTGAGATAAGGTTGCAAAAAATACAGCCTAGCTTCACGCATGGGCGAACACAGGGCACGAGTGATCAAATCGGCCGCCGGAACTGGGGAATTTAAGACTCAAAGTCTCTGCTCCCTTACTGCAGATCTTGCCTTTGCGTCGCCCGGGACGGATTGAATAATTTCAGAGTCTTCCGAGCGGACCCAAGCAGTGATCTCCAGCGGGTGAAGTCTTCGGCATTCTCCGATCTGGAGCAGTCAAAATCCGCGACAGTTTTCGGGAGCTTCTTTCTCTTCGTCTTCGAGGACTTAGCCATCGGCGCGGCCTCCTTTTGCCGCGCCGAACAGCATCACCGAAAAGCTTTTTCCTACCCACCCGCCCGTTTCTCATTCCTGATTCTGACAGTATCGACTTCCTACGAGCCCACTTCTGGCCGTGTCGTTGGGAGCCCGCCCTACGCCGACCTTCCACAGAGGAGCAACGCACTTATTGCAGCTTTGTATACTCGGCTTTGGCCTGCTTGAAGATAGGGATGCCGGGGTCCGCATGTTTCCGCA
>CAZDYZ010001052.1:0-7834 GCA_964509525.1 uncultured Acidobacteriaceae bacterium | reverse complement strand
TGATGCTGGTGTGCTCGACCAGAATCTTGCCCCTCACGTCAGCAACGCCTTCGCCCTTGTGATCCTTCGGTTCCGTCGGCCCTAATCCCTGAGCCAACGCTTTCGCCATCACGTCGCGTTTCAGTCGCGCGTTGATATACCCAGCGCCAGCCACCTCGAGATTCTCGAAGCCACCCGGTAATGGCATCTCTGCAGCAATGTCTTCCGCAATCTTTCGCGGGGGTTTGCGCAGACGTTTGGCCAGCTCGAAGCAGAGTGGCAGTGCGAACTCGCCCATCTCCACTGACGGCGGCTGACTGATGACGACATTGGCCATCTCGACCTGATACTTCTTGCGTAAGAACACCTGCACTGCTACGGCGAGTTGTTTTTGCTGTTCCAGGTACACGGTTGCTATTCGCTCGGGCCTTAGTCGCTTTGCTTCGTCATGTCTTTGTGGCTGAGCAACAGCATAGCAAACGCCAGCAGGAATGCAGGTTTGACGCTCGATCGGGCCTTACCTATGATGAAGACTTCCACAACTATTCGGACGACTCGCATGCGCATCGCTTATCTCGATTGTTTCTCCGGCATTAGTGGCGACATGTTCCTTGGCGCGTTGCTTGATGCTGGAGTGCCGTTCGAACTGTTCCAGCAAACCGTCGCCGACCTGAACATTGGCGCCAGCCTGGAGCTTTCACGCGTGGACCGGGCGGGTGTTTCCGCCAGCAAACTCGATGTCCTGGTAAATGGCGAGAAGGATGCGCCACGCGAGGAATTCTGGACAGATCACCCTCGCAGTGGTGATTCGCCGCATTATAAGGAGCCGCACTATCACCACCATGACCGCCAACTGAGCGCAATCCTGAGTATCATCGCCGCAGCCCCGGTCAGCGAACCCGCCAGGCAAACGGCGTGTGAAATTTTCCGTGCGCTGGGAGCAGCCGAAGCCAAGGTTCACAACGTGAGCATTGAGGACGTGCGCTTTCACGAGGTTGGAGCCGCCGACGCCATTGTGGACATTGTTTGCGCCGCCGTTGGCGCCGAGGCGATAGGGGTTGACCAGTTTGTTTCCTCCTCGCTGAACGTCGGCGGCGGAGCAGTCGCTTGCGCCCATGGAGTTGTCCCCGTCCCTGCGCCCGCTACGTTGGAGTTGCTGCGAGGCGCTCCGATTTACTGCGGCGACATCCAGAAGGAGCTGGTCACACCTACCGGGGCAGCCATCGTCAAGGTGGTAGTCTCCAGTTTCGGGCCCCGACCTGTGATGACGACTGAAAGGATCGGGTATGGGGCGGGGGCGCGCGACTTCTGCGGCCATGCTAATGTGCTGCGGCTCAGCGTTGGCGAAACCGCGATGTTGCGTGCCGGCAGTCCCGCAGCAGCAGGTCTTGCCGAAGAAAACATAGCTATCCTGGAAGCCAATCTCGACGATCTCAATCCCCAACTCATCGGTTACCTGTTCGATCTCGCTCTTGCTGAGGGTGCACTCGAAATTTTCACCACGGCGGTGCAGATGAAGAAGAATCGCCCGGGCACTTTGCTCACGGTGCTGGCCCGACCGGAGCAGGAAGAGAAATTGCGTGCTCTGTTGTTTCGCGAGAGCAGCACGTTGGGTGTTCGCACTCGCCACGAAAGGCGCTACGCTGTGTCGCGGCATCATGAAGCGGTCATGACACCGTGGGGCGAGGTGAGAATGAAGGTAGCCAACCTCAACGGCACCGTGTCGCAGTGTGCCCCCGAGTATGAAGATTGCCGGCGCATTGCCGTTGAGCAGCACGTTCCGCTGAAGATGGTTATGCAGGAAGCCATCCGCTTGTACCTGGACCGAAAGAATGGATAATCCCGTAAAGTTCTACATCACCACGCCCATCTACTACGTGAACGCCCGGCCGCATATTGGCCACACGTACACCACGGTGGTGTGCGACACTATCGCGCGCCGCCAGCGCATGATGGGCATGGACACCTGGTTCCTCACCGGCACTGACGAGCACGGACAGAAAATCGAGCGCTCGGCAGCGGCCGCCGGATGTTCGCCACGAGAGTTCGTGGATAAGATCGCCAGCGAGTTTCGGGCGCTGTGGGACCGCATGAAGATCACCTACGACGACTTCATTCGCACCACCGAACCGAGACATGTGCGCGGCGTTCAGGCATTGTTTTCCCGCCTGCAGGATCGCGGCTATATCTACAAGGGCTCATACAGCGGGCAATATTGTGTGTTTGACGAGCTCTACGTCGACGCTGTCGGCCCGGGCGCGCTCTGCCCTGAATGCGGGCGTCCGACAGAGACCATCCACGAAGAGAACTACTTCTTCAAGCTGTCAGCGATGGAAGAACCACTCCTGAAGTATTACAGCGAACACATTGACTTCATTCGTCCTGAAGCAAGGCGCAATGAAGTCATTGCGTTCGTGCGCGGTGGTCTTCGCGATCTTTCTGTCAGCCGTACGTCATTCAAGTGGGGCATACCAGTTCCGAATGATCCCAAACACGTGATTTACGTCTGGCTCGATGCACTTGCCAATTACATGACGGCCATTGGCTTCGGCTCTGACAGTCCGGCCGACCGGAAAGAACTGGAACACTACTGGCCGGCCGACGTGCACATGATCGGCAAGGAGATTGTGCGTTTTCACTGCGTCTATTGGCCAGCGTTCCTGCTGGCTGCCGATCTGCCGCTGCCGAAGTCGATCATGGCCCACGGTTGGTTACTGTTCGAAGAAAACAAGATGTCTAAGTCGCGGGGCAACATCGTGCGCAGCGAAACCATTCTCGACACGCTTGGTAGCGATGCGCTGCGTTATTTCCTGTTGCGCGAAATCGTATTTGGGCAGGATGGCTCCTTCAGCTTCGACGCATTGGTGCAGCGGTTCAACGCCGATCTGGCCAACGATCTGGGCAATCTGTCGAGCCGCACTCTCAGTATGATCAGCCGCTACTTTGAGGGCGAGGTACCGTACCCGTCGCCCAGCGAGCGCAGGCCTGGCGACGAGGCCATCGTTACCCTGGCGCAACAGACCATTGGGGATTTTCATGCCCAGTTTGAGCAATTCCAGTTCTCGCGTGCGCTGGAGACGGCTTGGTCGTTGGTGGCCGCCGTGAACAAGTATCTCGTGGAGAACGAGCCATGGGCCGTCGCCGAACGCGATGATAAGGATTCGCGAGCACGCCTGGCCACTATCCTCTACACCTCGGCCGAAGCTTTGCGGGTTGTAACCGCATTAGTGCATCCGGTCATTCCGGATGCGACCGAACACATCTGGAGGCAGCTCGGCCTGGGGGAGATCAGCGGCCTGGATTTGCGCTACCTGGCTTGGGGACAATTGCAGCTGGGCACGAAACTGGGCAAAATCGAGCCGGTGTTTCCGCGTGCGGACAAAAGCACGATTGTGCGGATGCAGCAGATGGAACAGCGCATCCCCGTAGAAGAGAACAAACAGGCCGAGGCCGCGGGTCCCAACGCTGATGCGCGGGTTCCTGACGCCCGGCCCGGACAGCACCCGGCCACGCCCGCGGCGCCCCCTTCATCACCGGCCGCTGCACCTGAGAACAAGATCACCATGGATGACTTCCTCAAGGTTGACATGCAGGTTGGTGAAGTAAAAGTAGCCGAGAAGGTGAAGGGTGCCGACAAGCTATTGCGCATGGAGGTTGATATCGGTAGCGAAGTGCGGCAGATCGTCGCCGGTATTGCAAAAGCCTACGAGCCAGCACAGCTTATCGGGCGCAAGGTGGTGATTGTCACTAATCTTCAATCGCGCAAGCTGCGTGGTCTGGAGTCAAATGGTATGATCCTCGCCGCCTCAGTCGGCGAACAAGGCCAGCCGGTATTGGCGGGATTTCTGGAGGACGTACCGCCAGGAGCGAAGCTGAAATAAGCTGTTGACGGTTCACCTCTCATAGCCGTCATGATTGCAAGGCCGGCGCCAGGCTGGTCACTGCTTCCGTAAGGCGAACAGCTCGCTCCGCATGGGCAGGAAACAAAGAGCAGAATGCTCGGTATGTACACCGACTCCCACGCTCATCTCGACGGCAAGCGCTACGACGGAGATCGTACCGAGGTTTTAGTTCGCGCCAAGGCAGCCGGGGTCACGACCATCCTGGCGATAGGCAATGGAGATGGCCCCGGGACCAACACGTTGGATTGCGCCGTCAAACTCGCGCAACAGTACGAATGCGTTTACGCGACAGTAGGCATTCATCCGCATGAAGCCCAGCTCGCCAAGCAAGAAGATTTCGACGAACTCGACCGACTGGCACGCGATCCCAAGGTTATTGCCTGGGGCGAGATTGGCCTCGACTACTTCTACGATCACTCGCCGCGTGAGGTGCAGCAACGAGTCTTTCTCCAGCAGATGGAGATGGCCCGATCCGCCAGATTACCCATCATTGTTCATTGCCGACCGTCGGACCACAACGGGAATGCATGGGACGACTTACTGGGCCTCATTCGCGAGCACCGGGCTGCCAACGGCTTGGGCGGGGTTCTGCATTGCTTCACCGGCATGGTCGAGCACGCCCGCGCCGCACTGGATCTCGGTTTCGTGATTTCATTTGCGGGCAACATCACCTATCCCAAGGCACAAAATATTCGTGATGTGGCGGCCATGGTCCCGCTCGACCGTATGTTCATCGAAACTGATTGCCCATACCTGGCGCCGGTCCCCCATCGTGGCAAACGCAACGAACCGGCCTATGTCGTCGAGACCGCCCGCAGGGTTGGCGAGTTGCGCGGGATTTCGTCGGAGGAGGTCGGCCGGCAGACTTCCCATAACTTCCTTAGTTTCTTTCGCCTCCCCCGATGCGACTGATGTGCTACGCTCTCTACCCATAGGTCGGGCCCTCGCTGTACCAATTGCAGAAATGGCGGTGAGTCTTGTTACACTTAAATGCCTATGGCAGAGTCTTTCGACATTGTAAGCAAGATTGATCTACAGGAGGTGTCCAACGCCATTCAGCAGGCACTTAAGGAGATTCGCACGCGCTACGATCTGAAGGATTCGAAGTCCGACATCCAGATGGATGGCAAAGAGGCTCTGGTGCTCACCTCTTCCGACGACTACAAGCTTAAGGCTGTGAATGACGTTTTACAGGGAAAGCTGGTGAAACGCGGGGTTCCGCTGAAGGCGCTTACCTACGGGTCCGTCGAAGAGGCAGCTGGCTCGACCGTGCGCCAGCGCATTACCATGCAACAAGGGATCCCGATCGAGAAGGCACGCGACATCGTCAAGCTCATCAAGAACTCAAAGAAAAAAGTGCAAGCTGCCATTCAGGGAGATCTGGTCCGCGTCAGTGGCAAAGACCGCGATACACTGCAGGAAATCATCGCCATGCTGCGACAAAATGATTTCGGCATTGACATGCAGTTCACCAATTACCGATCCAATTAGCGGGGCAAACATCTGAATACGTACGTAACCCACAACGCCAAGGAAGTGTTCGATTTGTTGCACGACGATCTCGCTGCGATCGAGCGCGAATTCGGCCGCGACACGGTCTCTGGCGTGCGGGCAATCACGGAAATAGGTGAATATCTGCGGGCGGGCGGGGGCAAACGCCTGCGTCCTGCCTTGCTGTTGCTTTCCTGCAAGCTGATGAACTACACCGGCCAGGGTGCCATCAAGCTGGGTGCTGTTGTAGAGATGATCCACACCGCCACTCTGGTCCACGACGACATTATTGACGAAGCCCAGACCCGTCGCGGACGACCCGCCGCCAACACGCAGTGGGGTAACGCGAAATGTGTGCTTGCTGGTGACTGGCTTTACATGCAGGCCTTCAAGATCGCCGTGGAGGAGCGCAATTTCCGGATTCTCGATACCCTGATTGACCTGACCCAGGCGATGGTCGAAGGTGAATTGCTGCAGATCGAAAGGCTGGGGCGGGCGATCTCGATGGATGAACACTTTCAGCTCATTTACCGCAAAACCGCATGCCTGTTTGCAGTTTGCATGAAGCTAGGCGGAATTCTTGCCGGCGCGGAGGAAGCCCCCCAGCATTATCTCTCCGAATACGGACGCAATCTCGGTATGGCCTTCCAGATCGTTGATGACGTGCTGGACCTTACTGCGTCGGAAGAAGTCCTTGGTAAGCCGGTGGCCAGCGATCTGCGTGAAGGCAAAGCGACGATGGCAGTGCTGCATGCCCTGCAGCAATGCACTCCGGTAGAACGTGGCGCCATCGAATCGGTTCTGAGCAAGGGAGACTTTAACGGCATCACCCCCGCCGGCATCGTGCAGATTCTCAACCGTTACGGCTCGATCGATGCTGCTTACGCACAGGCCGTCGAGTTCTCCAATAGAGCGCGCGAAGCCGTCTTCACCTTCCCCGACTCACACATCAAGCGCGTGCTGTTATGGGTGGCGGAGTTCGTGGTGGAGAGGCAAAGCTAACGGATAGAGGCCAATTTCTAGTTTCGACTGCCAAACCTCTTTCCGACTGCAGCTGCGATACTGGACGGGGACGCGTGGAAGGCCGGTCCCGCTACTCACGAAGCCTTCATTTACACTTGCCATATGTCAGGTCCACGGGAAATTGAAATCAAGTTCTTCGTTCCCGATCTCAGGGCGATCGAAGAAAAGCTGCGCCAGTCGGGGTTTCGCGAGGAGACGCCGTCCACATATGAGGTCAACACACTCTACGATCTTCCCGGGCAGAAGCTGCGCCACAAAGGCGAACTGCTGCGCTTGCGCGACTACGGCGGCAAGTGGCGACTCACGCACAAAGGAAAGGTAACGCGCGCCCGCCACAAGTCACGATGCGAATTGGAGACCGGCGTCGTCGATGGCTGCAACATGGATGCGATACTGCGCGCCCTGGGTTTCACGCCATGGTTTGCGTATCAAAAAATCCGCGCGGAGTGGAGCGACGGTGAGGGCCACGTCGTCCTTGATCACACGCCCATAGGCGATATCGCCGAGATCGAGGGCAAGTCGCGCTGGATTGACGAGGTCGCTCGTAGGCTTGCGGTTAAGCCGGCAGATTACATCACCAAGTCCTATGTTGAACTTTTCCTCGACTGGAAACGTAATACAGGCAGTAGCGCAGAGAACATGACATTCCGCGAATGCGGTAAAGGTGGAACAGGCAGCGGAATCAGAGGTTCAAAGCGAAGCGGGCCAAGTGTTCGGTGAGCCTTGCGTGGTTTCGCTCGCCGTTGTGAACTCGCTCAGTTGCCGCGGAAGCCTGCACCGGCTCCGGAATTTCGACCTCGCCGGGCCTGAACCGGAGCCGGAACAGGAGCACCAAGATCCTGCGTCATGCACTTCCCCCTTTCTCCGGGGACAATAGCAGCCTTGGTTGCCCCGACAACAAACACCCTGCTGTCAAGAGCGTCCGTCAGGAGGTTGGAGGAGCGACCGGCGTTTGAGCAGCGCAGGTCCTCCTATTGCTTCAATCTTTCCAGCACTGCTCCCGCGATCAGCGGCAGTCCGACCGTTGCATCCAGGAAGACCTCAGCGAACTTGCCACCCTCCTCTATCGGCACGAACTTACCCCACGAAACCGCCTCGCTGTACGGGCTACCGGACAAACCACCCCAATACACCGGCTCCGGACAGATGCGCAGTCCGTAGTGATAGCGCTTGAGGGGCAAATCTTCGCCACCGCGGCGATGTCGCAACTCGATGAACGGCCCGAACTGCTGCGACCAGTTGCGCGGCACACCGCCGCCGACGGTAAAAATGCCCAGCCGGGTCTGTTTGAGCAACGTTTCTGCAAAGTACTCCAGATCTTCAAAGGGGTCGTACCGCAACATCGGCATCTTGTTCTTGCGGCGCGTGCGATTGTGCAGCGCGAAGTCCAGACCCATCTCAGAGTCGCTGAAGGCGGGCACGAAAACCGGCACATTTTT
>CAZDYZ010001051.1:0-3238 GCA_964509525.1 uncultured Acidobacteriaceae bacterium | reverse complement strand
CTGCTTCAGCTCGAAGTACCATTTCGCCGGCCGGTCAGCGTCGTCTATGAGCATGAGGCTGGGATTGTGCTTCAGCCCTTCGGCCTGCTGGATCATGGTCAACTGGTCCTGGCGCACGAAGCGCCGCGCAAAGAATTTGGCGATTGCGGTCACGAAGGGCACGTTGCGGAAAATGTTCCACGCGCCAACGACATCAATGCGGCAGTTGTTCTCCGTCGTGGGCGTGACCGTCGTCAGGCTGGCGAACCACTTGTCGCCGCAGCGGATGACCTCGTAGCGGCGGTTGGGAAGCACGAAGTCAATCGTGGTTGTAATCGCCTGGCCATAAACGCCCAGCAGCTTGTAGGGAGCGCTGTTCGCCGACGGCTGATGAGCAACCATGCGAAAGCCGTTTTCGATAGGCTCAAAATGCTTGGCTTTCTCGTGGATGCTGCGCCGCGCGCGCCACCACCACGCGTTATGCACAAACGGGCCGTGCGCCGGGTCCATCAGCCCGATGATGCCGTGGTCCACGTTGCATGGCAGGTCCGCCCACAGATGGGCTATGCGATAGCGCTGGCTGAACTTCGGGACCTCGGGGATGGGGGGTAACTCTGTGGCATCTGGTCGCCACCTGCCACGTCCCGGCTGCGGGACGTATACCCAGACGTGACCATCGCCCTCTTCGCACGGAAATGCGACGGCATAAATACGCGACGGGTCAAGTGAATCGTGGCTGGTGAGGGATGGAATGTCGCGGCACTGACCCGACATGGGCGCGAACGACCAGCCGTGATATTTGCAGGTCACCTTCTCGCCATCGAACCAGCCGTAGGAGAGCGGAATTCCGCGATGTGGGCAGGCATCGCGCATGGCAAAGTATTTTCCGGCCGCACTGCGCCCCAGGACTAGGGGGATGCCCAGCAGCATGGCTTTGGCCATGCGCTGGCCTCTGATCTCCGATGCACGCAGCGCAGGATACCAGTCGTCATACAGCAACGTAGCCGTCGGCCCGGTAGTCGCAACCTGCGCGTGCGTGACTTCTCCAATCATTGTGTTGAAGTCCATACTATCGCCGAAAGTTGGTGGCGACTAGTTGAGCGGGCTCTGTTAGAAGCCTGAGGCTAATGCCTAACTGTACAAGCCTTGGGATGGCGCAGCTGAAACCCGCGCGCTGTCTGGGGAACCTAGACTTCCCAATACAGCAAAGACGAGCTACCCCAGCGGCTGCAAGCCGAGCGATTTCCCCTGCTTGCGGCGCCCTTCGACCAGCTTAGGGCAGGGTCTGAAGGCACAACCGTTCAAGAAACAGAGACAGACGACGCCGGAGCTACGGTCACATCGTGTCAGGAGAACTATGAAGGGCCTATGCGCTCAGCCGTCTTTTCGCTTTGATCTCGTCCAAAAGTGTGTTGATCTTCTCCTCCTGCTCCAGCGCATGCAGGCGGCCGTCGATGTCGTCGCCCAGCAATTCGCCTTTGGCTCGGCCCAAAGCTTCCTCGTGGGCCACCTTCGAGCGCATGCGTTCGAAGGTTCGGTTTTCTCCCGCAGGCGTGGTTTGGGCATCGGCCGCGCGACTGACCGCCCGCGAACGTCGATGCTGCGCGATGAGCAGATCCACCTTGCCGTGGGCCTCGGAAAGCTTCAGCTCCAGCTTTTTCAACGCCGACTTCAGAGACTCCACCTGCGTTTCCTGGTCCACTATCTGCTGGCCAAAGCTTTCGGTGAGCTGCTGGAAACTCAAGGCACGCTCCAGGGCGGCTCGCGCCAGCTCATCATCCTTCTTATCGACGGCAAGCTCGGCCTTGCGCATCCATTCAGCGTGTTTCTCGGCGTTCTCTTTCTTCTTTTTTTCCAAGACGTGAAGATCGGCCAGCGCGATGGCGACCTGCGTTTTCACCTGGATGAACTGATTTTCCATGTCCAGGATGACCTGCTTCAACATCTTCTCCGGGTTCTCGGCGCGGTCGACCAGGTCGTTCAGGTTGGCCCGCACCAGCGTTGCTACACGATCGAGTAATGCCATAACCAACTCCCTTGCTCGCACTGCGGCGAGCGCGATTAGAATTGCTCGCCGCGAACTGCAGCTAACAGAAAGGCGACGAGCAAGCCTCCCACAGCTCCAAACAGAACCGCCGCTTCCCGATGTGTGATGACACTGGCCAGAACTCCCAGCAACGTGCCAACCAACACCAGGTTCATCACAAACTGCGTGCTGTCGTTTTCGGAGTGCATATCCATCCTCATAACTCAAACCAGGGTTTTCCCATCTCGTGACAGCGGGTGCTCTGCCCTGATTGCCTGCAGTTGGCGACAGGGTTGGGTCCGCGTAACATTACTTATCCACCCCTGCTTCCTTACTCTTCCCGTCACCCGACGGCTGGTTGTCCGGCTTAGGCAGTTTGTCGCCGATAGTCCGGATCTTCCCTAGCAGGTCCGACATCTGCATGCCGGAAAGAGCTTCGAACAGGGCCGGCACCTGCGCCGCCATCTGCGCGATGTCCCCGGTGACCTTGTTCAAACCGGCCGAGTGGCCATCGCCGGTGGAAACCACCGTGATGCGATCGACATTGCACAATGGGCTGGCAAGGGCCTTCACCACCTCCGGCAGGTTGCTGAACAGTTTGTCCACCACTGCCGCCTGGTTGTATTGCTGAAAAGCTTCGGCCTTCACATTCATCGCCCGTGCCTCGGCATCGCCCTTCTTAAAGATGATTTCGGCTTCTGCCTGACCCTGCGCGCGAATCGCATTGGCGTGGCCTTCAGCCTCGACGGTCAGCCGTTGCCGTTCGGCGTCGGCCAGGGTTTGGATACGTTGGCGCTCGATCTCCGCCTGCTTCAGAACGGTGGCGATCAGTTCCTTTTCGCGACGTAGGATTTCGGCCTCTTGGACCTTTACTTGCTGCTCCTTCTCCACCTGCTGAATCTTGACAGCTTCGGCCGTCACCTGCTGTTGCATGACGTTTGTCTGGATTTCGTAGGCCTTGTCGGCCTGCGCCTGCTGGCGCTTTACCATCTCGGTGTACGAAGCCCGCTTTACTTCCAGGTCGCGTTGCGCCTCGGCCTGCCGGGCCATGGAGGCGGTTTCAGCGGCTACCCGCTCCTGGTCGGCCTGCGCTTTGGCCACGGCGGCTTCCCGTTGCGCTAGGGCGCGGCGAATGGCGGTGTCGCGGTCGGCTTCGGCCGCGGCCACGTCAGCATCCCGCTTGATGCGCGCCACGTCGGGCCGCCCCATGTTGGTGATGTAGTCGTTCTTGTC
>CAZDYZ010001050.1:0-4371 GCA_964509525.1 uncultured Acidobacteriaceae bacterium | reverse complement strand
CTCCGGATTCGGTGCCCAATCCGCCACCTCGCGCGGCATGGTGTCTTCTTCGGTCTTGATGTCCTCATCAAGCGAAACCATGCGTTCGGGGCGCCGGCGACGCAACCGCATCAGCGCCTCATTCACCGCTATCCGCACCAGCCAGGTATAAAACTTCGACTGCTCCTGGAAATTCGCCAGGTTCTGGTACGCCTTCAGGAAAGCATCCTGTACTACATCTTCGGCATCCTCCCGGTTTTGCGTGATATGCTGCGCAATCCGGAAGACGTTGCGGTCGTACCGTTTTACCAGCTCTTCAAACGCACTGATATTGCCGGCCTTGGCCGCATGTACCAGCGAAGTTTCGTCGGCTGATTCAGCTACCTTTGGTTGGATGGTTGCCATGTTTACGCAGATTCAGGATTTTACGCCTCGGAACAAAAATGCCCAAGACATTGTACCTATTTGTCAACGGATGCGGGCAAGCGGGAGCCAAATTTCGATCAGCTACCGCCTCCTTAGCTCAACGTCCCGGCGAAGCTCACCTCTATTGTACGGAACCACCGACGGCACGGATGTTCAAAATGGGAATCCATTCTGTAACCATATTGTAGAAGCACGAGCATGGGGAGTCGCGTTACACTGAATAGGGTGAGGCCACAAAGCACTTTTTTCATTATCTTTTCACTCTTTGCCCTGGCTCTGCCAGCCACTGGAGTGCTGGCGCAAGACACCACGTCAACGCCAGTAACAAAGAAATCCTCGACCAGCTCAGCGCATAAGTCAGGTACGACTGCGCACAAGAAATCCACCTCGGCGAGTTCCGTTCATCACCCCCGCAAGAAGGCCACGGCTACACGCGCGCACCGGTTGAAACGAACTTTCGTAGCCTCCAGCGATCTGCGACCGATGGCGAGACAGTTGGTGCAATTGCGAACTCCAGCGGCGTATACGGGAGTGGAGAACTATGCGCACGCCCACGCTAATGCCGAAGCCGGAGCGCTGGCCTGGTTTGCGATAGGCTATGCGCACTATCTCGACGCCCAGTATCCGGCGGCCATCGCGGCCATGCAAAAGGCGCAGCCCTATATTGGCGAACTGAAGGACTACACCTCGTTTTTTATGGGTAATGCGTACGTTTTGAGCAACAGCCCGGAATCATCAATCACCTACCTCCGCGACTTTGGTGGGCGCTATCCCGACTCGCTCTATGCCCACGATGCCAGCATCGCCTATGCCAGAGCGTTGCTTGCAACCAACCGGCCGAGCGAGGCGATCCATCTGCTGCAACAAAATCGTTCCCCGGAGAACGCCGAGACGGAGTACTTTCTCGGCAAAGCATACGTCCAAAACGCGCAGGGCCGCACCGGTGCCGAGATCTTGCGGCGTGTGTACTACAACTATCCGACCAGCTATGCGGCTGACAGCGCCGCTGCTGATTTGAAGCGGATTCCAGAGGTTGCGTTACTTCCCCCGGTAACCTACGACGAACACGATAGGCGCGCCGAAGGACTCTATAAGACGCGCCGCTGGAGCGCGGCGGCTGAGGAATATCGCGCCATGGTCGAGCTCGCACCGACCAACTCTGCCGCCCTGATCCAGTTGGCCAATTCATACATGCATGAGGGCAATACTCGTGACGCCCGCGCGGCGCTGGATCGCATTCCGGACGATGGCAGCGACGCCAGCGCCGAGAAGTGGTATCAGCGGGCCGAGATCGCGCGCAATGCTAACGATGACGGAAGCCTGGACGCCATTCTGGAGCACATGCGGGCGAACACACCGAAGTCGCCCTGGTTGGAGTCGGCACTGCTCACGGCGGGCAACATGTACCTGCTGCGAAAGGACTACGACCGCGCCATCGATACCTACCGCGAGATCCATCAGCGCTTCCCCGACGGCACGAAAGCATCCTACGCGCATTGGAAATGTGCCTGGCTCACCTACCGGCAGAATCGCGTCGAGCAGGCCCAGAGATATTTTGAAGAGCAGGTGGAGTTTTACCCCGGGACAAACGAGGTCCCCAATGCTCTGTATTGGCGTGCCCGCATGGCCGAGGACCAAAAAGATTACGGTGTGGCGCGGGCGTACTACGAGAAGCTTGCTGATCGCTATCGCAACTACTACTACGGAGTCCTGGCGCGCAAACGGATGACGATGATGCCCATCCTTCCGGCGGTCAGTGTTGCCCTGCTGCAACGCATTGGTCCGGCGGGGACCTACGATCCTACGGCCCAAATCACCGATCCGCCCGAGGATGATCTGCATTACATGCGCGCCAAGCTGCTGGAAAACGCCGGCGTTACGGACCTGGCCGTGCGCGAGCTGGAGGCGGGCAGCGCCACCGGCCCGTCATGGGAGATGCTGGAAATCGCGCGCATCTACTCCAGTGGAGGGGAATATTTTCGGGCCCTGCAAGCCTTAAAGCGCGCCATTGCGGGGTACTTCGCCTTTGACGTCAGTGCTCTGCCAGCCGAGTATTGGCATGGGCTTTTTCCCCTTCCGTACTGGGATGCCCTGCGGCGATATTCGGAAGAGAACGGGCTCGATCCCTATCTGGTGGCCTCCCTGATCCGCCAAGAATCGGAGTTTAATCCTGACGCTATCTCGCATGCCAACGCCTACGGACTAATGCAGCTACTGCCCAGGACAGGGAAAGGAGAGGCGAAAAAAGAAGGATTGCAGCACTACAGCACCAATTCGCTGCTGGACCCGTCGACCAACATCGAGCTCGGCACGCGCTATTTCCGGCAAATGGTTGACCACTTCGGTGGCCAGATCGAATACGCGCTCGCAGCCTATAACGCAGGCGAGGAGCGAGTCGCAGATTGGCGCGCTTCGGGCAATTACCGCGACATCGACGAATTCGTCGAATCCATTCCGTTTACGGAAACACGCGAATACGTACAGGCCATTGTGCGCAATGAGGAAGTGTACAAGCGAGTGTATGGGACGCCCTAGCGTGTCGCAGTTTCGCCCTTCGCTCCGGGCGGATTACCGTAAACGATAGAGGAATGAGAAACCGGGAAAGCCGCCCCCTTGCGGACTAGCTGGTGCGACAGCGTTCCCCTTACCAACTGCTCTTTACGGGTTCATTGCCGGACTTGGCGAAAACAATCTCTGACACCAGCAGAACCGCGCCGACCACGATAGCGCTGTCGGCTACATTGAATGCCGGCCAGTGATAGCTTCCAACGTAGAAGTCCAGAAAATCCACCACGCGCCCTGTCATCATACGATCCCACAAGTTCCCGGTCGCGCCGCCAAGAATCAGAGACAAGCCGATCGTAGTCGTAGTCAAAGCGTGACTGTTCTTCCACAACAAGGCTGAAACGATGATGAGCGCAATCACTGAGAAACTGACCAGCGCTCCAACCTTCCACTGCGCCGTAGATTCGGCAAACAGGCCGAAAGCGGCGCCGGTGTTCTGTACGTGGGTAAGGTGGAAGAAACCTGGGATCACCGTGACACTGTCATGCAGCGGAATGTTGCTCGCTACCGCCCATTTCGCCAGGCGATCCAGCAACACCACGATGGCCGCGATCAAGAAGAAGTATTTACGCATGGCCTCTTTTGGTTGGATCCTACCGTTCATACCTTGTTGTTAGACGCTCCATCTTCCGGGAAAGAAGCACCGGAAAGAGATTCTGCCCAGCGACTTAGCCCATTCCTAGCGCGCGCCTGCCGTCGCCTCGATTTCCGAGAGCGCGGCACTGCACCGCTCGCACACCGTGGGATATCGTTTGTCTTCCCCCACGCGTGGCGAATAGTTCCAGCAACGCTCGCACTTCTGACCCGGAGCTTTGATGACTGTGATTCTCAACCCCGCGTCACCGTTGCTCGCGGGTATCTTTTCCAACAACACATCGGAAACGATGAACAAGTATCGCAGCTCATCGCCGTGCCGCTCCAGCACGGGGTAAAGTTTCTCCGGTACCGCAAGTTGCAGCTGCGCCTCCAGGCTTCCACCGATACGCTTGGCTATACGCGCCTCTTCCAGCGCCTTGAGCGCTTCACTGCGCACCTCCAAAAGCATGTCCCAGTCGGCTTCAAGAGAAGCTATGTCGAGCGCACCCGGCACGCCGCCCGTCACAGCCTCGGGTTCGGGGAACTGGGTCATGTGCACGCTTTCCGGTCGGCCATCCTCAGGCGGCAGAAAACCCCAGACTTCTTCAGCCGTGAAGCTCATGACCGGAGCCAGCAGCCGCACGAGAGCTTCGCCCAGTCGCCATAACGCAGTCTGGGCCGAGCGGCGACCCCGGGAGTTGGGAGCCGAGGTGTACAGACGGTCCTTCAGCACGTCGAAATAGATGGCGCTCAGGTCAACGATGCAAAAATCTTTCAGTCGCTGATACAACTTGTGAAAAACAAAGTTATCGTAATGCTGGCGCA
>CAZDYZ010001049.1:0-5862 GCA_964509525.1 uncultured Acidobacteriaceae bacterium | reverse complement strand
GGTCTACCACGGAGAGCATGGGGTACGCACCTTGAAAGAACTGGGGCGCAGCTATCTGACCCTCACCCAAGATGTCACGCGGGTGATGAATCGGATCAAGGCCCTGTACCGCAGTTGGGCCATTCCCTGTAGCGGTACGAGGGTGTACGCTCCACGGCATCGCGCCGAATGGTTGGCCAAGATCGGAGAACCCGGAGTTCGGGTTCGAGCCGAACGGCTTTACCAGCAACTGGATGTGCTCCAGCCCGTGCGCCAAGCAGCGCGTCATGACATTCTGCGCGACAGCCACCAGCATCCTGCCGTGAAGTTACTGCGTCATATTCCTTCGATTCGGGCTGGATCTGAGAGACCGATCGAGCTGGTACTGCGTACTGAATGTAGCCGGAGAAGTACTTCTGGAACGAAAGCTGGCGACCACCCCGAAGGCAATGAAGGAAGTCTTCGGCGGGATGCCGCGTAGTCGGATCGCCTTGGAAACCTGGTTGGCCATTACTTACAAGGAAATAATCATGATTTCTACATTTCGTTGGATGGCACTGGACGCCACTTCATTTTCCGATGCAGAAGCTGCGGAAGATCAGGTTGAGGATGTCGTCGGTAGTGGTGGCGCCGGTGATTTCATCGAGAGGCCGCAGGGCCGCGTACAGATCAAGCAGGAGCATCTCGTGAGGCACTCGAGCCGCGACGGCAGTGCTAGCCGCTTCGAGAGAGGTGAGCGCGTCGGTAACCAGCTTCTGATGGCGGACGCTGGTGAGAAAGCCGTTCTCCAGCTGGTTGCTGGCGTCTCCGGCAACGTGTTGCAGAATGGCGGCGCGCAGCACCGGGATGCCTTCACCGGTGAGCGCGGAAGTGGGGATGCGCTGCGGCAAAACCCTGTCGCGCTCTGCCCGGCCGAGACGCCCATCGTCCCCACCTGAACTCGGCAGGTCGGACTTGTTTTCCACGACGATTGCCGGCCGCCCTTCCACCTGCCTAAGTAACTCGCAGTCCTCTTCGGAGAGCGCCTGGGTTCTGTCCATTACGACCAGAACTAAGTCGGCGTCGGCTAGCGCCTCCATCGACTTCTTGATGCCGATGCTTTCGACTTCGTCGAGCGCGCGGCGGATGCCGGCCGTGTCCACCAGTTCCACAGGAATTCCACCGATGGCAACGGTTTCGCTCACCAGGTCGCGCGTGGTGCCGGGCTGGGCGGTGACGATGGCGCGCTCCCGTTCGACCAGGCAATTAAACAAGCTCGACTTGCCGACGTTAGGTCGGCCCACGATGGCCAGCGTCAGTCCCTGGTGAACGATCTTGCCGTAAGTAAAACTGGAGGCAAGTTGTAGCAGCGGGCTTTTGACCTGAGCGATGCGATCGAGGATGGTGGCGTCCGGGGCGACAGAGACATCGTCCTCGGCAAAGTCTATGCCAGCCTCGAGCAGGGCGATCAGGTCAACTAACTTCTGCTTGATGGGCTTGAGGCGATTGGAGAGCGCGCCGTCCAGTTGCTGCGCGGCGACCTTGGCTTGAAGCAGGGTTTGCGAATCGATCAGGTCGCGCACCGCTTCCGCTTGGGTGAGGTCGATGCGTCCGTTGAGAAAAGCGCGCATAGTGAGTTCGCCCGGCTCGGCAAGACGGGCGCCGCCAGCCAGACAGAGCTCAACCATGTGGCGCAGCACGACCGGTGACCCGTGCGCCGAGATTTCGACGATATCGTCAGTGGTGTAGGAGTGGGGCTTGGCGAAGTAGGTGACGACAACCTCGTCGATGCGGGCCGGAGTTGTGGAGGGTTCGATTAAGTCGCAGCGAATGGCTCGGCCCGATTCCACCTCACGACTTAAGCGCAGCATGGGCGCGGCAATGGCTCGCGCTTCCGGTCCGGCCAGACGAACCACACCGATGCCGCCCCGGCCCGGCGGGGTAGCGATGGCAACAATGGTATCGTCGAGATTCATGACAAAGAATCAGCAATGACTAGGCACCCACTCCGCTAGTCAACAACAAATAGCCGAGCGCCAGTTTTGGTCGAAGACCGGTGGCCGGGCTCGCCGTCGGCTGCCTGATAACTGTCCCCGGGTTTCAGGGTGAAATGTCTTCCGTCGGCGAGGACGGTTTCCAGTTCTCCCCCCAGACAAAGGATTACATGCCCTTTCGAGCACCAGTGATCTGCCGAATATCCGAGCGAGTATTCCACCATTCGCACTCGTATGTCTCCGAAGGTCTGCGTTCGCCACCGCGCCACGCCGTTCTCGCCCGGATGCTCAGACGGCGCCACCTGAGTCCAGTCGGTGGTGACGAAGGAAAAGCCACTCATCTTCATCAGTGGAGTATACCCAGAACCCGACACCGCCAGGATTACCCCAAGCGGTAGTGGGTCAGTTCGAGTTTGCTGCCTTCTTTCGTGCTTGAACGTCTGCGCATATCATAGGTGTGTCAAGATGATCTATGTAGAAGAGTCGGAATGGCTCGACCCCAAAAAGGCGCTGGCCAGCCCCGGAGAATTTGTCGCAGCTTGGAGTGCTGAGTATCGCTACCCTAATCAGGGTATTTATATACTTGACATACCATCAGTAAAGCCTTACGCCTTGGCACAACGGTACGGCAAGTATATAGTTACCCTAATCAGCGCCTCTATGATGAGAACGTAGGCAAAAATCTTACCGATGAACGGGTATTGAACCTTTTCGCTTGGAAGAACGGGACGGGAGAAACAATAGCCCCTAAGAAGCGTCGCTCTATTGAAAAGAACTATCTTCCCGAACTCAAGAGGTTGCCAATTCTATCGCACATTGAAGATGGAAAAACATATCTGGAAAGCCTTCAGGGAGGCGCTATCTGGGGGATTTTTTGGTTGCATCTCATAAATCCCAAGCTGTTCCCAATCTTCGATCAAAATACTTATCGGTCCATGGCAGCGATTATCGGGCTCAGACCAGCAGAGATCCCGAAATACAATCGAAGGAAGGTTGCTGATGCCTACTTCACACAGTACATACCATTCCTGCAGAGGTTTAACGGCTTAGACGACAGAACCGTTGATAAGGCCCTTTTTGCGTACGGACAGGCTTTGAGGCGTCGTTCCAAGAAAAATTCAAACTGACCCACTACCGCCAGTGGGCTGGCTTGATATAACGCGGAACTGGAGGAAAACATGCCAGCGCCAGCGCGAGAGAAAAACCCGACGGATACACCCGACTACCGTGGGCAGGTCGGCCCGTACTGTCCCAAGTGCGAAAAAGGACATGGAATTAAAACGCGACTCGTTGGGCGTCAGCAAAAGGGAACAGGCAAGTTGTATTTTGGCTGCCCCAATTTTGGTCCGCCGTACAACTGCAACTTCAACGGTTGCAGAGATCGCTGAAATTCAAACAGCCCACTACCCCCAAGCCCCTCGTTTGCCGGGTAGTATGTGGCGACGGGAAAAACGGCTCCACCCCCCACCAACACGGATTTGGACCCTGAGGGGCCGGGGCGCGCTCGCTAGCGGGGGCCGGGCTGGCCGATTGAGTCGGGGAGCGCGAGGCAGGAATTCTCGATGAGTGAAATCGCCTGCTAACGCCAACTGTGAGCTGGTGGTAGCTTTGTAGGGATGCAGGGAACACTCCCAAGCCGTGGCGATGCACCCGCAGCACTGCTAATGGCGGTGTTCTTCTTCAGTCTTGGCGGAATTTTGCAACAACTATCCTGTGGATGCGATTCATGCTAAGGACTGCCCTACCAGGACAATCTCAACACCCTAATTCTTTATCAAGGCGAAGCTGATCAACTGCAATCTGGCGGCGCACAACAATAAGCACGATCTCCTTCAGCCACGCAGTCCAACCCAGGGCAACAATTGTGACCGGGATAACATTGTTGTCCCTTGGTGCGGCACTGGGCCCCGACACCGTTGCCGCTTAAGGAGACGATCTGCGGGCTGTCGGCTGCGTTGTCGGCAACTGAGAGTGTGCCGGTCAAGCTGCCCGTCTGGCTTGGCGTGAAAGCCACATTGATAGTGCAGTTCGCTCCGGATGCGAGAGTCGAACTGCAAGTGCTGGTTTCACCAAAGTAGGTACTCGCGGCGATACTGATGCCACTGAGTGTCATCGTGCCGTAGTTGCTCAGCGTGATGGGCTGCGCTGAGCTGGTTGTGTCTGTGTCCTGGTTGCCAAAGCTCAGGCTGGTCGGCGACAAAGTAGCATTGGGTCCGGAATCACCGCCCACGCCATTCAAGGGAAGTTCTTGTGAACTGACCGCAGCATCGTCGGTGATGGTGATCGAAGCGCTGCGCGGGCCCAACTGGCTGGGCGTGAAGGTTACGCTCAGAGTGCAGTTCGCTCCAGCGCCAAGGCTCGAACCACACGTGCTGGTCTGGTCGAAATCCGTGGCGTTGGTCCCAGTTATCGCAACGCTGTTGATAGCCAGCTCTGAGCCGCCGGTATTGGTTAGCGTCTCCACTTGCGGAACGCTCGTGGTTCCGATTACCAACACGCCAAAGCTGAGGCTCGCAGGTGCAGAACTCAGAGTGGCAGGCGTCGGCGGCGGTGCAGATGATCCGCTGCCGCAACCGTAGAGAAGACACAATCCGGAGAGGGTAAGCACGGCCCGCAGAAGATTTTTCATGCGGCCTCCTTCAAGCTGCGTGTTCTGCCGGATACGACCTTGTGCTTGCAAGAACCCCAGGGATGGAAGTACGGGCCGAAATGGCTTCGAAAGCCAGAGCCTACGGGGAGGCTCCCACACAGCGTGTTCGAAACAATGCACCCAAAGGGGACCCATTGTCAAGGGGCATGAATCTGCTTACGGCGACTTGCGGTTTTTCCCAATCGGCGCTGAAGTCGGATAGTTGTCGTAACATCCCGTTAACACTCAAGTGGCCAAACTAAACCTTCACCCAGCCCATGATTCGGGCGCTTCCAAACAGAGCACTTGATCCGAAAATGATGCCGCCAAGGATACGCAGGGTTCGGTCGTACCACTTTCGAGGTTCATCTGGATTGGGCCAGATGCCGCTGCGGAACAAGTAAAACGACAACAGATAATAGGGAACGACTCGGATCAGAAGCCCGAGCGGTGATTCCAGAAACTCAATCATGCGGGAATGATAATGGATTTAGGCGTTGTTGTTGTAACATCCGGTTTACGCTCATGACGGCAGAAGGGCTCGTGAAACGCTGGGCCTAAAGAGTTGCTGAGCCGACATGCCTCCTCGATCTCGATACAATTGGGACCCATGAGCAAGCTGAATTGGTACCGCATATTCGGTTGCGGATTGTTGGCTGGAATCACTTGGGTCGTGCTCGGCTCCGTGGTCACCGCATTTCTCGGGAAAGATTTCGCTGCCCTGCCCAGTAACCGTCTCGCCAGGCCCACGCTCGGGTTCATGCTGTTCAACATCGTAGTTGATTTGATCGAGGGGATCTCCATTGTGTGGCTTTATGCCGTGTTGCGGCCAGTCTACGGCATGGGCGTGAAGACCGCCGTGATCGCAGCGTGCGCGTGGTGGTTCATCGTCAGTTTGGGAGATGCAACATGGTGCTCCTTCGGCATGTTCCCTGCGGGTCCCGTCATCCCCCTGATGATGGGAACCTTGCCAGCCCTCGTCATTGCTACGCTTGTCGGCGCGAAGTTCTATAGCGAATGAGCGCACTTGCACGGGCCGGGTAATCGCCTTGCGGTGGTCAATTGGTGAAAAATCCCGATTACAGGCATTGACCCTCAGACCGTTCCGTCAGCGGCTCTAGTTTTGCCGTGCTCGCTCTAGCTTATTCACCGCATCTGCCAACCGGATGCAGGTGGAAGGGTGAACGCGATCCCCGCGACGCGCTCGGATGATCGTGTCGCGAGTTAAACCTGACCGCTCAAGTTGGCGGAGTGAAAATCGGTTGAGTCTTTTAACAAGTT
>CAZDYZ010001048.1:0-6628 GCA_964509525.1 uncultured Acidobacteriaceae bacterium | reverse complement strand
TGCATGGGAGGGCGAATGGCACTCGAGAAACGAATCGGCTGGGGGAAACTGTTGAGAACGATCCGTGGCCAACGCATTTACGGCTGGTTTTCCGTCACCGACCCAGCTCCCTTCCTGCACCTGCTCGGTTGCCTTTTGCGGACATCCTTTCGCCAGCTTGGTAAGAGAATTCTGTCGTCAGCGGGGAGAAGGAAGCAAAAGCGCGGGATAGACGCAGTTCGCCAGAAAACGAGCCAAGCCGAAGCTGCAAAATCAGCAACTACGCTCTGAGACACTTACCTGAACCCCGATTTGCAATCAAGGTGGAATGTGCGTATGTCATGGGAAGCGATGCCTTAGCCTGCACAACCACTGCTCGGGAGTCGTCTCCGACCAACGTCGCAACCAGCGACGCCACCCGCTCCGGGACATCAGCTTCGCGGTGAAGGGGTTCTTTGGAGCAGCGTCGGTCAGGGTTTTCTCTCCTCGTGCAAGCTGGTCCAGTACTTCGGCAAATCTCTCCAAGGCAAAATCGATTTCCTGGCAGCTGATCGTCAGCGGCGGCAGGATGCGAATTGTCGGAGAAGCGAAGGTGTAGGTCACATGAACGCCACGTTGGCGGCAGCCGAGCATGAACGCCTGCACGGAATCGGCATCGCCAACCAGGTCAAAGGCGAGCATCAGGCCCATACCCCGAACATTGTGGAGGATGGGAAATCTTTCGGCCAGGGACTGCAAGCCGTTCTTGAAATATTGTCCCTTCTCGGCGGCCGCTGCCGGCAAGTTCTCTTCACGGACTACCTCGATGACGGCCGCAAGTGCGGCTGCCGGGACCGGGTCCGATTGATGGCTGCTGAGGTGAAATTTCCACTTCCGCATCAGCCGTTCAGCCAGCTCATCGTTCATGACGACCGCAGAAACGGGAAAGCCATTGCCGGCGCCCTTAGCCAGAACGAGAAGGTCAGGAATGATGTCATAGTGCTCGATGGCAAACCACTTTCCCGTCCGCCCGAGGCAGGTCTGCGCTTCATCGGCGATGAATAGCGCCCCGCGCTCTTCGCACAGGCGTTTCAGCCTTTGCATGTAAGAGACTGGCGGATAGAGCATGCCTCCCGCGGAGAGGATGGGTTCGACCAGAATGCCAGCCAAATCATTGAGCTCAGGTGCCAACATCTCTTCGATTGTGTCCAGGCAAGCGGCGCCGCAGGCTGATTTCGTCTCCCGAAAACACCCCAGGCAGGCATTGCCGAGGGGAAGCCGGGCAAAGCCGGGCACTGCCACGGAATTGTCAGAGAACAGGCTGGAGCAACTCTTGGTCGCAATAGAGGTACCGTAATAACCGCGAGAAAAGCCGAGAATCGTTTGCCTCCCTGTCAGGTTACGTGCCACCCAGATCGCAAACTCGTTGGCCTCAGTACCGGTTGACAGCAGAATCGATTGCGAAAGGTCACCGGGTGAAACTTCTGCCAACCTGGCACTGGCTTCCAGTACCGGGAGTGAAAGATACTGCGTTCCGGTGTGTAGCAACGCGCCCATCTGTTGCTGGATTCGCTTGGTTACTTTGGGGTGCTGATGGCCGACCAGCGCACAGAACATTCCGGAGGCCAGATCGAGAATCTGTTTGCCCTCGACGTCGCGCAGCCAGCTTCCCTCCGCGCTTGCAATCACCTCGTCGGCGTACGGCATCATCATTAGTACGTGCCGGCCATACTTAGACCACAGTTCAAGATTGTTACTTTGCTGGTCCCTCAACGTCGCTATGGCACTCAACTTTCATTCCTCCCGGATCCAGAGAGCGTTTCCGTACAGCATTTCAGCATTCCGGTCGCCATTTCACCGGCAGAATCCGTGTTGGGGCAAGTTTTCCACCCAATTGTCTAAGCAATAAGAGGCTTGCCGAAAAAACCATCTGCCGCACTTGGCGAATTGGAAGCCGATTTGCACATGACTTGATGGCTGAGGGTCCATGGATCGCAGCCAAGGAAAAGGACGTGTCGACGACTCAAATCGCCACTGCTTCGTTTCGTGACCCTGCGGGCCGTGTAGCAATACTCCACAACCGCGTTTTTCGCGCCGTTGCACCTGACGGCCACCCCAACTTACATGCCTACCTCAAGTCTCGAACCGTCAAGGACTTGGTACACCAAGGGCGCATAGTGTCCACGCGTGTACTGGACCAATCAGAAGCCCGCGACCTGCTGCACGTTCTGGGAGTCTACGATGATGCAGGAGAGTGGATCGCCCTGGAACACGAGGCCATTGCCTTTCCCTCTTTCGCGTACGAGTGGCCCGCCGAGATGCTGGCCGCCGCCGGTCGCCTTACGCTCGATCTGGCCGAAGCATTACTGCCAGAAGGACTTGGAGTGAAGGATGCGACGCCGTACAACGTGCTTTTTCGCGGCTCGGAAGCGGTGTTTGTCGACGTGTTATCGATCGAATCGAGGCGGGCGACCGATCCGCTGTGGCTTCCCTATGCACAGTTCCTGCGCACGCTGCTGTTGCCCCTGATCGCAAACAAGTATCTTCATCAGCCGCTGAACACAATTTTCCTGACACGCCGGGATGGCCTGGAACCTGAGGAAGTATACGAATGGACGGGGCTGCTGCAGCGTTTGACACCGCCATTTCTGACCAGCGTCTCGATTCCCAAGTGGCTCACCAAGAAGGCATTGGCTCAGGAGGATCGACTCTATTCCCAGCGCTTCGAAGGGGCCGAGAAAGCTGGCTTCATCCTGCGCTCGCAGTTTCGCAACCTGCGCAGGAAATTAGACGCCGCTGTGCCGGACAACCAACACAGCAAGTGGTCGGACTACACTTCAACCGCGACCCACTACTCGTCAGCGCAAGCCACTGCGAAGCTGGATTTTGTGCGCGACTTCCTGTGGGAGTTCCATCCTCCAACGGTGCTCGATGTGGGCTGCAACACCGGCGTTTTCAGCCGACTCGCGGCCGAAGTAGCTACCGAGGTAGTTGCCATCGATTCCGATCCTGTGGTAGTGGGGAAGGTCTACCGTCAGGCTCAAGCTGAGCGCAAGAATATTCTTCCGCTGGTCGTTGACCTGACCCGCCCAACTCCGAGTCTGGGGTGGTGGAACAGCGAGAACCCCTCGTTTCTGGAGCGAGCTGCCGGACACTTCGAAGCCGTGATGATGCTGGCCGTCATTCATCACATGTTGGTGACGGAGCGCATTCCCTTGAAGGATATCGTTAGCCTGGCAGCTCATCTTACCCGCGATTTGTGGCTGGTAGAGTACGTAGCGCCGGAAGACCCGATGTTTCGCCGCCTGACTCGCGGGCGCGACCACCTGCATCAAGACCTTAATCCCGCGGTGTTTGAGTGTACCTGCAAGGCATGTTTTGATCTGATTCGGAAACAACCCATCGACGGAACTGGGCGTATCCTATACGTGTGGGGAAAACGACGCCAGTAAGAACCGGCCTGGAACGACACATGCTTCAGCTCTGACAGGGCGTTTTGCATCTTTGGAGGGCCCTTGCCAAGCCGCACTTGTCCCTCACACACCAAAAAATCCCCATCCTCAAGACGGCTGGCTATTCGAAGACATATTTCGAGCAAGATTGTGGGAGCAATGGCGGCCTGTGGTGTCTATTCTGCTTTCGTGGCTCCAGTGGAATCCTTGTTCCGACCTAACTTGTTTGTCAGCCAGTTGCGGAACAGGCCAAAGTAGAAGATTGCACCGAAGATCATTCCTCCGATGATCTGGAACAACAGCGCAGTGGAACCCGGGTCTGCGTATTGGGCATGGGCGGGCTGAGCAAATCCCAAGACTAACCAAGCAATCGCTGGTAGCGCAGTCCCTGCCATACCGTTTGTAGTCTTCTTTCGCATCTGAAATCCTCTGCTAATAATTAAGGTTAAGCTTGCCAACAGCTGCCTGCGCGCCTGACTGACCCGACGAGAGCCAACTGTAGAGATCGCTTGTTGTGGCCAGCCTGCCATCGAGTATTGCGTTGATGAGGGAACGGGTTATGCGAGCGTTCAGGGGCAGGTCGCAGGTCCAGCCACTCTGTTGCCCCTTTAATTTGACCAGGTAGGGCACACGGCCCTCCGAATGCTGCGGAGCTACCGTCCGCAACTTGTGGTCGGAGGAAACCAGCAAAATACTCGAGTCCCATATACCAGCCTGCTCCATCGCGTGCCGTATTTGTCCCAGTGTGCGATCTGTCAAGGCAAGGTTTTCTGAGTACCAATCGCTGTCATCGATGCCGAACTTGGTCAGTTGGCCGCGACGTGGATCGTAAATGCCAGGCCCATGTGGCACAGCCAGATGGAGCAGCACAAGCCCCAGGCGCGGGTCGGAAGCCATGTCTTTGGCCTGCTGCAATAAGGTGTGATAGCGCTCCACATGTTGAAGGTGGCTCTGCCACGGGGTAAGGCCAAATAGCTGACTCTTCATCCGAGCGCCCACCGTGCTCTGGCTGTTACCGTACATCGACTCGGTGTAGCATCGCGAAAGTTCGTCGGCAAAGATCCTGCAGTAGGGGAGAAACCACCCCACAACCCCGGTATTGAAGCCCGCTTGCCGGGCTTCGCCAAAGATGTCAGGAAGACGACGCAAATCTTCTCGATGTGATGACCCTTCGATAGTACCCAGCAACTGCCATCGGCTGTCGAAGGAGATTTCCGAGACATGCTCGCCATAGACGAGGGACGGCATCGCAACGTCCGTATCGTGCTCTGCCTGGGTCATGTCATTCATGTAGGTGGCTTCCGACTTCAGCCGGTCAAACTCCGGCATCGCCAAGCCCCGTGGTCGATGGTCGAAGGCGAACCTTGGGTCCATCTCGTCGAAGATGATCCACACGACCCGCGGCGTACTCTTGTAATGCGGAAGAAAACCGGCAATTTGCGGCGGCGGCGGGCTATGGAGCACTACCATCACAGCTCGCACGAAGAAGAGGGGCAACAGAAACACCATGAAGGCGAGCACGAATTCGATGCCCGGAACCGCCGACCGCAGCCAATTCAGCAGCAGCCAGGTAGAGATCAGCAGCACGACCACGGCGCCGATCACAACGTTCCGCGTGCTGGACAGGGCGTGGGCGACAGACGGAACAGTCTGCCGCAACAAGTCGAGCATAAGGAACAGCGGATACAGTATCAACAGGTTGTGTACACACAATCCTCTGATGGGAAATTTGCGGCTGATCCGGATCCCTGCCAGGAATGCTGCCGTTAACCCAAGCAGGTTGATGCTCAGGGCGATCAGATCCGCTCTGGACCAATCGGACATAAGCATCTGCCGGGGAGAGAATAGCCGGTGCCAGGTGAAGCACAATGACAGATTGGCAAGGGAGACGGCCATCAGGATGTCTTGCATGAAACCCACGCGCGCATCGGCCTGAGCTAAGCAGCCTCCTGGAGCTGGGCGGCGGACCAGCGGCTCCGCGGTTGTGTCACTGCTGACCACGGCTGTCGTCACTGGGTAATAGTCCTTTTTCGGTAAAGCAAGCTGATACCTTTGCCTCGGAATGCCATCAGGGATGCACGTGGGTCACCAACGGCCCCGCGGCCGGGAAAAGACGGAGCTTTTGCTCTGCAGCGATGACTCCAACCGGCCATAATTGGCCGATAGCACGGTAAAACCGATTGCGGGAAGCTACCCAAGAGCTCCACTTCTTGTTCAAGAAACCGCGAGATATGTATTTCTTTTCCCAAGAACTGCCAAACCATTACAGCTTGGTAACAGAAACCGGGAACTATGGGGTACGAGCCACCTGGAGTCACTCACCGGCAACACAGACGACAGACTGACCGCGATATCGTTTGCTGCTCAAGCACTCGGGAAGAGCCGATCTTTGATTCGCAGCAACGGCCTCTCCAGCAAGCAGTAAGACACCAGTGCCGCCGCAAAGGTGCAGAACAGGCTGACCAGTAAGGGATGGATGACAGCATGGTCGCGGTAGTCGAAGAAGGGTTGCTGCCACAGATAAAGCGAGTAGCTAAGTACTCCAATGAATGCTACGGGTTTGTACTCGAGGATTTTGCCTATCCAGCCGTCGGCATTTCGCATCGACCAGTCGATGCTGGCCGCCACCGCCAGATTCATCAGGGACAGGACGACGAGAATGTACAAGCGAACTGAACCGCCAAGCTTATTAGCCAGCAGGGCTGCCAGGGGAAGCACGAAAAACCATCTTGATTGCAACAGTTTGCGGTACCAAGCCAGCTGCCACAGCCAGTCTCTTCGAAGAGCCAGAAAGCAACCGATGGCGAGAGCGTCGGCAATGGTGGGAAAGATAAAGCCGATGCCTGGTCGCCAGTTCGGCAGGAAGTAGAAAATGGAGATACGCACCAGGGGGGCAGCAAAGAATACGATTAAAGCGATCCTGGTCGCCCAACGCCGGCCAGCCAAAACCAACGCCCACGGCCATAACAAATAGAACTGCTCCTCAACCGACAGGGACCAAATATGGCCCACATACCATGAGGGATGGAAGCGGTAGTTCATGACGTAGCAGCCGGCGGCGAGCAGGTCGTATCGGCGGACCACTATGACCCCTGCAAGACTACATGCCGTGATCACCGCAAAGTATGCGTAGAATGCAGGGAAAATGCGGAAAATGCGGCGCAGGTAAAATGTCCGCAAAGAAATAGCGCCGATTCTCGATTCCTCCTTGAGAAGCA
>CAZDYZ010001047.1:0-4206 GCA_964509525.1 uncultured Acidobacteriaceae bacterium | reverse complement strand
AGTGGTTCTGCGGAGCGGGCTTTTTCAGCTCCTCGAAAATGCGCGATACCATTGCCGGCGTGAATTCCTTCGACGACAATCCGTAACGTCCACCGATGACCTTGGGGAAACTCGCCATCGGCGCCTTTCCCGAGCCGAACGCTTCTGCCAGCGCGGTGACTACATCCTGATACAGCGGCTCGCCGATAGCGCCAGGCTCCTTGGTGCGGTCGAGCACCGCGATGCTCTTCACCGTCGCAGGTAGCGCTTCGAGGAAATGGTCGACGGAGAACGGCCGCATTAGCCGCACTTTCAGCACGCCAACTTTGCTGCCCTTGGCGGTGAGGTAAGCTACCGTCTCGTGGGCCGTTTCGGCTCCCGAGCCCATGATGATGATGATGTGTTCGGCATCCGGCGCGCCCTCGTACTGGAACAGCTTGTACTGGCGGCCGACTATCTTCGCGAACTTGTCCATCAAGTTTTGTACGATCGTAGGACAGGCAAGATAATACGGGTTTACCGTCTCACGAGCCTGGAAGTACACATCGGGGTTCTGGGCCGAGCCGCGCAACACGGGATGGTCGGGCGAGAGCGCGCGGGCGCGGTGCGCACGCACCAGGTCGTCGTCAATCATGGCGCGCATATCGTCCAGGCTCAGTTCTTCCACCTTGGAAACTTCGTGCGAGGTGCGAAAGCCATCGAAGAAATGCAGGAAGGGTACGCGCGCTTCCAGCGTGGAGGCGTGCGCGATCAGGGCCAGGTCCATAGCCTCCTGCACCGAGTTCGAGGAAAACAACGCAAATCCGGTGGGGCGCACGGCCATTGCATCCTGGTGATCGCCAAAAATGGACAACGCATGCGTCGCGATGGAACGCGCGGCTACGTGAATGACCGTGCTGGTCAGCTCACCGGCAATTTTGTACATGTTAGGAATCATCAGCAACAAGCCCTGCGCCGAGGTAAAGGTTGTACCCAGTGCGCCGGTCTGAATAACGCCGTGCAATGCACCGGCAGCACCAGCCTCGCTCTGCATCTCGACCACCTGTGGCACCGTACCCCAGATGTTCTTGTCGCCAATCGCTGCCCACGCATCCGAGGACTCGCCCATGGGCGAAGAGGGCGTGATGGGATAAATAGCCGCAACCTCACTGACGTGGTAGGCCACGTAGGCGACGGCTTCGTTGCCATCAAGTGTCACTTTGTTTCTTGGCATACTGCCTCCAGCAGGTCCCCCCACCCTTGGGCGAGGGCAGCGTATCGCCTGCGCCAGCCAGGGATGAATGCGCATGAAGAGTGGCGGCTGGCGAAGGGGGGAGTATTCGTTGTTTTCGCGTCGCTATCGTTTCCCCAGATCGGCTGCGACGCGCTCTGATGTCACCCAGGAATTGTTACGGTCCACAATAGCGGGCGAGGTGTTGGGGGGCTGTGATGGGCGTACTAACAAGCGTGTGACGTCCGTCACATACAGGTGTTGGATGGTGTGGATGGACAGGAGGTGTCCTCCAAAACGAGAGCCAAATATGGTCGAGAACCTCGCAAAAACATCCGAGCGTGGCCGTCCATTCTTGCATGTAGCCTGGGTTTTGCTATCGTTGAAATCGTGGAGACACCTTCTCCTGTTCAGGCCCAGTGGCCGGGAGTGAACCAATGCAAGGCGATCTCGATCATCAATTTGCGGGAAAGAACCACGCGCGGCATTTTTGCGGCAGCCTGTTTGGGTGCGGCGATGAGATGGGCGTGGGTGTGTTGCGGGAAGACATTAAAGATGCCGCGCTCAGCACGCGGGTTGAAGACCGTCTGTTGCACATGGACCTATTCAGCCAGGAGCAGCTCGACGGATATTTGACCGCACGGTGTCTTTCGCGCCGACGGTTGCTGCACGGCAGCAGCTTCATGGGCGTGCTCGCCGCCATTGGGCCATGGTTTAGCAAGCTTGCTCATGCGACGAACTCACTGCACGAGACAGATAGTGGCAGCCCTCCCTCCCCGAGTGGACCCCGGAACAAGGGAGATGAAGGCGGCCGAGTCCACGTGGTCGAGTCCAATGACAAGACGGTGCATCTGGGAGTTTTCGATACCACTCTTCCACCCATTCTCAAAATTGATTCTGGCGACACCGTCAGCTTTCCCAACACCTGGTCACACTTTTTGAACCAGATGCAGCCGGGCGTGCCTATCGAGACATTGGCAAACCTCCGCACTAGCAATCCCGGTAGGGGACCACACTCGATTATCGGTCCCATCTTCGTCAACAATGCCGAGCCTGGCGACGTACTGGAGGTTCGCTACAAGCGGATTCGTCCCTTCGACTGGGGAGCGGTCTTCAACAACCCAGGCTCGCTCGGAACTGGCCTGCTGGCGCAAGACTTCTCCGAAGGTCAGGTAAAGTACCTGAGTCTTGATATGACAAAGATGACGGCTGAGTTTGCCCCCGACATTCATATCCCCCTCAAGCCCTTCCAGGGAACCCTTGGTGTGGCACCGCCCGATGGCTTCTTTCCGCCCGTAAGTCCGGGGGTCACCAGCTCCGTGCCTCCAGGGCCTCACGCGGGCAATACGGACCTGAGCGAAATGGCGGAAGGTTCAACCATGTTCATTCCGGTGTGGAAGCCCGGTGCGCTGCTCTTCACGGGAGACTCTCATGCCGTGCAGGGCGATGGTGAAATCAGTCTGACCGCACTGGAGACACGCATGCGGGAATTGCGAATACAAGTCATTCTCCACAAGCAGAAGAGGTTCGCCTGGCCCATAGCGGAGACCGCGACGCACTGGATCACCTTGGGCCTGGACAAGGACCTGAATGTTGCCATGAGCATGGCGGCACGCAACGCCATCGAATTTCTGGCCACGCGCGCCCGTATTACGAAACTTGACGCTTATGCCTTGTGTAGCATAGCAGTTAGCTTCCGGGTGACTCAGGTGGTTGACATCGTGCGCGGCGTGCACGCCCTTATTCCAAAGAGCCTTTTCACGCCCAGCCTGCGGACCCAGATAGCAGTTGTTTAGCTTCTGCGGTTCGACGACCTGGTCATGAACAGGACCGTTAGAGAGCCGCTGCCCCGCGCTTGCCGAGTCTAAGGGCAGCCCGATCGGCAGTTGTCCCGGTCGAGACAATGCCGTACGGTGCCAAAAGATAAAGACCCACGACCATAGGAAAGAATCCTGATAATGGGTCAGTTCGCATAGGCGCGGACATAATTCACCCTCCTCCCCCACCCAGCACAGAGCTATGGTAAAAAATCGGGACTTACTTTCTGGATTGCACCGCCGCCAGGCACTGACCGTAGAGATCCAGGAGATGACGAGCGTAATCTTCGGCTTTCGAGACCGTATCGCCCTGAAAACCTGCTCCCGACAAACCGGCCTTTCCGTATCCCGTAGTGACAGCAATGAACTTCATCAGGTCGAGCGCAATGTCTTCATTGCGGCGCGATCCTATCCCGATAATGCTCCCTTCCTCCATAATTGCGAACCTCCATCAATCGCGGCACAGCGCCAGGGGTAAGAATACCGGTCCCGATTCAGCGCTGGTTTTGCACGCGATGGGGAGAAATCATAGCAGAGCGGAAGCCTATAGCTCGATTCGAACGATCTTAGAAGACGGATAGAGCCGGATTGTGCTGAACATTGAGTGCTTGATCGGCGTTCTTTGTGCTCGGCTTTCGCCGCAGTGGAACCTCGCATACTCTCCAAGAAACGGATCCACGGAAACTACAAGCCTGTGTCCATGGGGCATGGAAGGGATGAGGTCGGCTAGCAGGAAGAAGCCGCGTCGTTCGCGGGCCGAGAAAACAGGGGATCTGAATCTCTCGGCCGAGTTCGGCGCGGCATATCGCACATCAGCGTCATCCTAAGCGGGGTCCGCCAGGCGCGCAGTTACACACGTCACGCTGCAACGTGAGATGCTGCACCGAGTTCCATTTCGGGCCATCTCCTATCGATCGTCATTCAAGAAAAAGCCGCAGTTTGCGCCGCGGCCTACTGCCATTTTGCTACTTAGCGACGGCGCGCTTTCTTGGCCGCCTTTTTCTTTGCTCCACTTTTCTTGGCCGCCTTCTTCTTGGCAGGCTTTCTTGCCGCCTTCTTGGCCGCTTTCTTCTTGGGTCCAGCCCTCTTTGCTGCTTTCTTGGGGGGCTTCCGCTTGGCGCGCGCTTTCTTGGCCGCTTTCCTTGCCGGCTTCTTCGAGACGGCGGTCTTACGCGGTTGAGCCGCAGCTGGCGCTCGAGT
>CAZDYZ010001046.1:0-5272 GCA_964509525.1 uncultured Acidobacteriaceae bacterium | reverse complement strand
TGCTGCTGGCGATTACGGCGCTGGCCATCACCCGCCGCTATCTATTGGTCGGCTGGCTCTGGTTCGTCAGTACGTTGATACCAATGATCGGCCTGATACAAGTAGGCGGGCAGGCCATGGCCGACCGTTACGCCTACCTGTCGTTCATCGGCCTTTTCATCATGATTTGCTGGGGCGTGGGGGACCTCCCTCGCACAAAAGAAGCTTCAGGGACAGGGGGAGAGCCCAGATCTGCTACCTGGCTGATGGTGGCGAGCCTCGCAATGTTGGTGGCATTGACGACCATTGCGCATCGTCAAATCTGGTATTGGCGCGATAGCGTGACACTGTGGTCTCATGCCGTCGAGGTCACGCAGGGAAATTGGATGGCTGAGGACTTTCTGGGAGGGCTGATGATGGAGCTAGGAAGACCCGCGGATGCCCTGGCACACTTTTACCGCGCGTTCGCCATCAACCCGGCGGATCCGATCAGCAACCTCAACATAGCCAGCTGGAAGCAGTATGCGGGTAAGCCGCGAGAGGCTATCGAGTATTACCAGAGGGTGCTTCATTCTCCGCGGGCGCCCAATGTGCTTAAGACCAGGGCCGCCGAAGGCCTGCAGCGCACTTATCGGGACCTCGGGATAACGAATGCTAGCGAAGCTACAAAGTAGGGAGTCCATCGTTAGTTACAGGATCCGGGTATGTAGTGCCGGAATCAGCGTTGGGCGCGACTTTGTCGGAGTAATGACGTGCCTTATAGGATCTAATCGTGTGCCTGGCCACAGCCTGGGTGCAATACCCAGCCCCGACTAGGTCCCTGCCGCAGGGGGTATGTGGCACTTGTTCAGGCGCCAAGGTTCGACTACATTTTTCACCGATTTGTAACTTGACAAATCGAACCTTTGTAGCTTGACAAGCACGCTGCCAACCAGCGCAAAGGAAGCCGGTCTGCCTTCATTAAGAGTAAGAGCAACTTTCAATTCGGGTTTGGATATTCCTCGCTGGTCCTCCAAGCGAAGCAGCCAGGAGAAGGGGTAAGCGGATGGGTATTTGGGGGATGGGGTCAGCGCACAGTTCCTTCCTGTACTCGCTGGGTCGATTACCCCAGTCTTGAGGACACCGTTTGCCAAATCGCATTTGATTCATCGGTAAGAATTAACTTAGCCGAGTCTACTACGACCGGTGTGCTACAGCTGTAAGACCTCATCTTGGGTTACAAGCTGAGTTTGGGCCGTCAGCGTGACCCTCGCACTACCGAGCATTGTCCTGGCAAACGCATAGAAGATCCAACTACTCCAAATCTCGCTCTAGCACCAGACTTAGACCGCGCACATGGTACTGGCAAAACATGCTCACGGCGATTTGGGAGTTACGAGACAACCTGGAGTCATCGTCTACTTATGCCGGGCTGGTCAAATCCTGAGAACTCTTTGATTTCGGGGTGTGGCAGCGGGGAGGCGATTCCGCCCCCTTACTGCAGCGGTTGAATGTTCCCTGTAGAACAATCATGTATAAGTATTTATTTATCAATTAGTTACATGGACGATTTCTCTCTGCCTGCCCGTTTGCGATGGTGACGGCTAGCCTTCAGGGCCTGTTCCACGTGGAACAATTTAGAGTAAGTTGTTTGTCATCAGCAGGTTACGTCGAGGCTCGAAATGACTCATGCAGCCGGAGGCTTCTGTGGGGCTTGGGCAACCTCTCGCAGCTCGCGCACAGGTACCCCCAGCAGAACGCACGCGGGTCACGCTGACGGCAGCGTCCAAGGTCGTTAAGGCTTGGAGAAATGGGCCTGGGTTACGCACATCTCCAGCCTCGACCTACTCTCCGCCAAATCAGCACCTTCCCATCAGACGTCCGAGTCTTGCACAGTTTTTCCTCGGAAAACTTTCGCGGCCGCAGACTGCGCCGTTGCCCTGGTCCACTCGCAGGTCTAAGCTTCTTCAGGCTGGGCATTCTCTTGAACAACATGGGGCGGGTTATCGCGGTCACCAACCAGAAGGGAGGCGTGGGCAAGACTACCACGGCCATAAACCTCGCTGCTTCGTTCGCTTCGCGCGGGGCGCCGACACTGCTGGTGGATTGCGATCCGCAGTCCAACGCCTCCAGCGGGCTGGGGTTTCAGCGCGACCCACAGAGGCCCAGTACCTATCAGGTTATCTTGGGGGAGATCCCTGCGGCAGCCGCAGTACAGCCCACCGAGGTCACAGACCTCAGCGTGATTCCGGCACACAAGAACTTGCTCGGCGCCAACATCGAGTTGGTCACGATGGAGGGTCGAGAGTTCCGTTTGCGCCACGCACTGCAGCCACTGCGCCAGCGTTTCCAGTTTGTGGTCATCGACTGCCCGCCAGCATTGGACCTGCTCACGCTCAATGCGCTGGTGGCCGCCGACACAGTTCTGATTCCGATGCAGGCCGAGTACTTCGCACTCGAGGGAGTTACCGAGCTGCTGGACACGATTGAGCGCATTCGGGCGGACTTGAACCGTGGGCTCGCTATCGAAGGAGTCGTGCTGACCATGCTGGACGAGCGCACCAATCTGGCCCAGTCGGTGGTATCGGAGCTGCGGGCGTTCTTCGGCGACCTGATGTGCCACACCACAATTCCGCGCAACATCCGCCTCGCCGAGGCACCAAGCCACGGGAAACCGGCACTGAGTTACGATTCGCATGCGCGCGGCACGGAGGCCTACCGCAAGTTAGCGCAGGAGATTATGGCGCGGGTCGAAGCGGTCCGTCCAGAGGTAACAGAGGTGGAGGGTCAGCCGTGAATCTTACATTGGCAGATATACCACAATGTGGGATATCGGCTTCTAGACTGATATATTGCCGCTGCAAGAGGGGCTGTGCTTGGGAGACGAATTTCCTGCGCGTCACACTCGCCAATAGCGCCCTCTGTGACGGGTACAAAAGCCCGTAGATGCTGAATGCGGCCGCATTAGCCAATGGCTAGCTGCCTAAGGATTTTCCATGACTGAAAAGCGCAAAGTTCTCGGACGCGGGTTGGAATCGTTGCTGCCACCGCGGCAATTCCCCAACGTGTCGCTCGGTTCCGGAGGCACCCCGGCGCCGGGCGAAGTAGTGCAGGAAATACCTCTCGACAATCTCGATGCCAATCCGTACCAAACACGCACGCGGCTCGACCAAGAGGCGCTGGACGAGCTCTGCCAGTCGATCGCCTCGGTCGGTATCATCGAGCCGATTATTGTTCGGCCGGCCCCTAACGGGCGTTACCAAGTCATCGCCGGGGAGCGGCGGGTCAAGGCCTCATACATGTGCGAGAAGTACAAGATCCCGGCTATCGTACGGCAGGTTTCGGACCAGCAGGCAATGGAGATGACCATCATCGAAAATCTGCTGCGCGAGAACGTGCATGCCATGGACCAGGCGCGCGCCTATCAGCGCCTGTCGCAGGAGTTCGGGCTTACGCAGGAGGAGATGGCCGTGCGCACCGGCAAGGACCGCTCGACTATCGCCAACTACATGCGCCTGCTAAAGTTGCCGGAGCCGGTGCAGGAGTTGCTCGAGGATGGCAAGCTTAGCTTCGGCCACGCCAAGGCACTGATGGCGATGCCGCCGAGTGCGGGCGACCTCATGGTCGACCTGGCGCGGCGGGTGGTTGAGCGTTCGCTCTCCGTTCGCCAGACTGAAGAGGCTATTGTTAACTTGATCCATGCCCGTCCTAAGGCCAAGAAGCAGCGCATTGTGGATCCAAATGTTCGCGAAGCTGAGCAAAATCTGCATCGCGCGCTAGGAGTTCGAGTCACGATTACCGACCGCAACGGCAAAGGCCGTATCGTGCTGGAGTATGGCTCGCTGGAGGATTTCGACCGCATCATGGAGGCCATGACCGGAAAGTGAGCTCATCCCCGGTTACCCAGGGTCTGGCAGATATCATTCCTGGTAAGCCTCGATGTCCCGCATTGAGCTCGCTTCTCGACGGGTTGTGACGGCGCTGGCAGCAACTGCGCGGGGTTGGCGGTGGTTTCAGACGGCCGTGGTCAGCCGATTGGCAACCTAGCGGAATTGAGAATGAGAGTCAGTTCCGCTCCAGGGGTTCTGTCTGCCTTGGTTGCGCAGAATGCAGGCCGTTGGCGGCGATCTCTGGGCCTCCCTTCCCGCATATAGTGGGGTACAGTATATCATAAATACTCCCTCCCGGTACCAGAGGCGCTTTACATCACTGCGATTCTCCATGACAATAGGAGTTAATCTGTATTTCCGGTTCGGCAGGGGATTTCGTTGAAGTTTCGAGGATGGCTACTGATGTTGCTGTGTGTGCACGTTCTGCTGCATCCGCTGGTGCACGCGATGAGCACATCTGAGATGGCCAGCCCCTCATTCTCCGCCGGTGCCGCCCAGTCGGATGCGAGTCAGAACGCAGGCGATCAATGCGAACTTTGCCGCGTGGGACATAGCACCATAGTTACGCCACAGTTACCCAAGAAGGAGCTGCTGAACCCGCGGTGGATTCGCACTGCGCTTCAGGCCGTCAACTATGCGTCCCTGCATACCGACCGCAGAATTCCTTCCCGCGCGCCTCCCAGCTTCTGATCCAATCGCCAGCAGAGGAACGTCACCCCTTGTGACACCTCCCGAATTGGATGGCATTTCCCCCCTGTTCTTTCTCGTGTTGCTCGCAGAGGTTGCGCGGGCCCGACATTGCGAGGGGGGCAGCGAAATTGGAGAGCGATGATGACGAAGCAGGAAAAACCCGGGGACGGATCCCGGCCCAAGTCAGTTAGCGTGCTTGCGACAGCGACATTTTGTTTGGCGCTGTGCCTAACCAGTAGCGGCGCGCAAACCACAGGAAATGCAACGCTGAGCGGTGTCGTTTCTGATCCCACCAACGCAGTAGTGCCGGGTGCAACCATTGAGATTCGGAACCCCGTGAGCCAATTCAGCCGGTCGACGACCACCGATAATGCAGGGCGATTCAGCTTTCCGAACGTTCCCTTTAATCCTTACCACCTCACGATCACTGTCCCAGGTTTCGCTGCTTATTCCCAGGACGTTGACGTTCGGTCAGCTGTGCCGGTCAGCCTCAAAATCACCTTACAGATCGCTGGATCCGCGGAAAACGTCACCGTTCAAGGCGAGGCCGGAGACCTCTTGGAAAACGATCCTACATTTCACACCGATGTGGACCGCAGTCTGTTCGACAGGCTTCCTTTGGAGAGTTCCTCTTCGGAGCTGAGTTCCCTGATCACTCTGTCCGCGCCGGGGGTCGCTGCGGATTCCAACGGTTTGCTCCACGGGTTAGGGGATCACGCAGAAAACTCCTTTTC
>CAZDYZ010001045.1:0-2493 GCA_964509525.1 uncultured Acidobacteriaceae bacterium | reverse complement strand
TTAGTAGAAAGGTTACTCTGATCGCTCTTGACACCTCTTGCCTACAACTCTTATGCTTAAAAATTGCCCCAGGGACGATCCCACCCGTCTATATCTGCCAGCGTTTCCCGCTAGGAGCTTGGCCTGCCAGACCCGGTTCTGGCCCGGAAATCGAGAGAACTCTTTCGGGCCTTTCGCAGGGGGCAGAGGTTTGGTGCTGCTATGCTGATTCGTGTTCGGGAACTGGAACTCCGCAATTTGGAGTTCGACGAAACTTTTCAGCCCGGCGCTATCGAGTTTGGGCCTGACTTTCGCCAAGTTGGCCCCTTGCACAGCAAAGGTCGGGCCGAGTTGCTGGTGGAGCACCGCGGACATCACCAGGATGTCGAGGATATCCGGCTGGTGGGCAAGGTCAAGGCGAATCTGGAGTTCAGTTGCGCCCGCTGCCTTGAGCCCGTAGGCCATGAGGTGAACTGGACGTTCGACCTGGTGTATCGGCCGTTGGGAGTGGACCGGCGTACCGAGGAGGTCGCGATCACGGAGGCGGAGACTGAGATTGGCTATTACCAGGGCGAAGGTCTCCTGTTGGAGGATGCCCTGCGCGAGCAAGTACTGCTGGCAACGCCAGTCAGGGCCCTGTGCCGCGAGGAGTGCAAAGGACTGTGTCCGCATTGCGGGTGCAACCTAAACGTCGAGCAATGCCACTGTGAACAGCATCTCAGCGATCCCCGCTGGGACGTGCTGAACGAAATCAAGAAGAAGCTGCAAAGCTAGAATTCCGATTGCCGGCGCAGACGGCCGGTCCTGATTGCGAGGTTTTCATGCCAAATCCTAAACGGCGCCATTCTCAAGCGCGCACCTCCAAGCGCCGGTCGCACGATCATCTGATAGCACCATCGCTGTCAGAGTGCCCCAACTGTCATGAGCGCAAATTGCCGCATCGCACTTGCCCGAAATGCGGCTACTATAAAGGTCGGGAAATCATCGAGGTCGAAGAGAGCACCAGCTAGGCCACTTGCGGGAAATCCCTTCTTCCAGCGATCATAAGCGCTGCTCCCTGCGAGCAGCGCAACTGACAGGCAAGCATGGGCACCATCATCGCTCTTGACGCTATGGGCGCCGACCGCGCTCCCAAACCTGAAGTGGAAGGGGCGATCCTTGCAGCTCGGCACTACGATGTAGAAGTCGTGCTGGTGGGAAAAGAGGAGGTCATACGCGGCGAGCTTGACCTGCATCGTTTCTGGCGCAGGCTGCCCATCGGGGTCGTAAATGCTCGCGAAGTTATCGGCATGCATGAGAAGGCGGCCCAGGCGGTGCGTGCCAAACGCGACTCCTCCCTGCGCGTTGGACTTCGCCTGGTGCGTGACGGAAAGGCCGCCGGCTTTGTCACAGCCGGAAACACCGGCGCGGCGATGGCTGCCGCGAAGATGGTTTTGGGGGCAATCCCGGGAGTGGACCGTCCCGCCCTTGCCGCAGTGTTTCCCACGGCACAAGGCACTGCCACCATACTCATCGATGTCGGTGCGAATGTTGACTCCAAGCCGCAAAACCTGCAGCAGTTCGCTATCATGGGCGAGGTCTATTTCCGTACGATCTTCGGCGGCAGGTTCCCGCGCGCCGAGCATCCGCGTGTAGGTCTGCTCTCCATTGGCGAGGAGGAGAGCAAGGGCAACGACCTCACACGCGAGGCCTACAAGCTGATCAAAGGACTGCCCATGAATTTTGTGGGCAATGTCGAAGGGCGTGATCTCTACAACGGCAAGGCCGATGTGCTGGTGTGCGACGGCTTCGTCGGCAATGTAGCGCTGAAGATTTCCGAAGGCATGGTCGAGACTGTGCGCTTTCTGCTGAAGCAGTCGTTGCAGGCGACCATCACCAGCCAGGTTGGATTTCTGCTTTCGCGCAAGGCCTTCGCCGATTTCAAGAAGCGTCTCGATTACTCGGAATATGGCGGCGCACCCTTGCTAGGGATCAAGGGTGTGTGTATCGTTAGCCACGGATCGTCGAATGCAAACGCCATCAAGAACGCCGTGCGCGTAGCCGTGGAGTTCGCCAACAGCAAGCTGAATTGCACCATAGAAGAGCGCATTGCTGCCGCCAGCAAAAATCTGCACAACCACACGTCCGATGCCGCCGAGGTGGGCCCGATCGGTAGCGGCATCGTGTAGTCCAGTGGGCTTGCGAGCCGCTTACTTAGCTGCGATATAGGATGCAAAGCCTACCCGGTCCAGCAGTGTCACGGCTGGGGTTTGGTTTTTGTAATTCAGACAGACCATGAGCTTCCTCTCTTCTGCCATCGCATTTCTCTTCCCCGGCCAAGGTTCGCAAGAGGTCGGCATGGGCAAGGAACTTGCCGCGCTCTATCCAGTGGCGCGGGAAACCTTCGACGAAGCTGACGCTGCACTGGGCTACGAACTATCGCGCATCTGCTTCGAAGGTCCGGCGGACCAACTGAAAATGACCGAGGTCACACAGCCGGCGATCCTCACGGTTTCGGTCGATGCGTGGCGGGTG
>CAZDYZ010001044.1:0-6150 GCA_964509525.1 uncultured Acidobacteriaceae bacterium | reverse complement strand
AAACCGGATAGAGGTCTTGCAGTGTGTAGAAGCCGGTGTGGTCGCCAAAAGGACCTTCCATGCGAAGTTCGTCCAGCTGGACGTAACCCTCAAGAACCATCTCGGAGGTGGCAGGCACTTCCAGATCAACCGTTTCGCACTTCACCAGTTCCACCGGTTTCTGTCGCAGGAAACCGGCGATCATGTACTCCTCGATGTCGGGCGGCGCCGGTACGATAGACGAAAAGGTGACGGCCGGTTCGTTACCGATTGCGACCGCGACTTCCATTCTTCCTGTAACCTGCTTTCCTGCCGCAACGCGCGCCCCCCCGCTGGAGCGCGCCATCATATCGAGGGCGGCCGTTATGGGGTGCGCCTCGCCTGCGGCTGCGGCCTCGCGCAGCTGTTCGCGATAGTGCTCCGCGCCATGTTTCTGGCGCTGCCAGTGCATGCCCGCGCTGTGGCTGTCATATACCTGTAGGCGATAGACGCCAGCGTTGCGCTTGCCCGTTCTCGGGTCTTTGGTAATGACCGAGGGCAAGGTGATGAAGCGCCCGCCGTCCCGCGGCCAGCATTGCAGGACAGGAAAATCCAGTAAGGAAAAATTGTCGTGCTTGATCACTTCCTTGCACGGCCCGTTGGCGACTTCCCTGGGGAAAAACTTTCCCATCTCGGCCAGCATGGGCAGCATCTTGATTTTGTCAAGCAGACCCTGCGGTGACTTCACGTCCATGAAGTACTTGATCCGGTCAGCAATTTCGTCCAGCGAGTTGACGTCAAGCGCCAGCCGCATTCGGCGCTCGGAACCAAACTGGTTAATGAGCAACTTCGCCCCGGGATAGTCCTTCAGGTTTTCAAACAGCAAGGCCGGCCCGCCGGGACCGTGCTTTCCCCGCGACCCCCATTTGGAGACGCGGTCCGTGATCTCGGCGATCTCCAGCAACGGGTCGGCTTCCGCTTGGATGTGATGTAACTCCCCAGCCTTGTCCAGGGCGGAGATCCATTCCCTCAGATCATAGTAGGCCAACCCAGCCTCGCTTCAGGGGCAGAAAACGCCGCAGCCGATTTCAGAATCGAATATCTCAAGGATTATAGAGGGCAAACGTGGCTGCGCTCAGAATTACCAACGGACCCCGGGCCCGCGGAGGTTGGAGAATGACTGAGGTCACCGCGGGCGAACCAATGCCGGGCTGGGAGAAGGAATCAGCGCAGGCGCCTGTCAAGGATGGTTCACGAGGTTGCAACTCAGTTGCCATCAATTTCGTAACTTCTCCTTGTGGGCTGCCCACATTCGCTCTTATACTTTGAGGTCAGTGGGGCGGAGGGGATGTCTTGTCTCCACGACTTGTCTCTACGACCCCCACGAGTAATAATAGCGTCGGTTGCGAAGAAAATTCCTGCTGTGAGAGATTTCACCCGCTTCGGGATTCACCGCAATTTCTTCAGGCCGAGTCCGTCTGCATTTGGCCGAGTCTTATCCCATCGGCCGGTTACCCCAGGCAACCAAGAAAACAAATCAATATTCAGAGGAACCTGCCATGCCTGTGACCCAAATCGATTTTCCACTCGATGCACTGACTCATCCGCAAACCGAAGAAGAGATTCAGCGTAAGCTTGCGCAGGAAAGGGCGCGCCTGGCCAGCATGATGGGCCTCGATAGTGGCCCGGTACGGCACTTCAAGCGGCCAGTTGAGCGGCCCTTCGGCGCCGATGAGCGCAACAAGGTTACCATTCTGTTCGGTGGTCTGACCTGGAAACATGAGCGTGTCATCCAGGCGGTGTTCCAGGGTTGCGGCTACAAATGTGACATCCTGCCCGTGCCTAATGTCTCTGCCTTCCAACTTGGCAAGGAATACGGCAACAACGGACAGTGCAATCCAACCTACTTCACCGTGGGTAACCTGGTGCAGTACCTGCAGAGCCTTGAAGCCAAGGGCCTGAGCAAGCAGGAAATCATCGACAACCATGTTTTCTTCACTGCCGGTTCGTGCGGACCCTGCCGCTTTGGCATGTATGAATCTGAATATCGTCTGGCCTTGCAGAATGCCGGGTTTGACGGCTTCCGTGTCCTGCTCTTTCAGCAGAACGATGGTGTAAAGGCCGCTTCCGGCGAGGCGGGATTGAAGTTCACCGTGGACTTCGGCCTGGGCATGTTCAATGCATTGAACCTGGGCGACATCATGAACGAGATGGTCTATCGCATCCGGCCTTATGAAGTCGAAAAGGGCAGGACTGACCAGGTGTGGCAGGAGGCGATGGACACGCTTTGCAGCATGCTGCGCGACCGCAAGCCCTTCGAGGACCACGAGGACCTGCCGGAGTGGATGGCGAAGAAGATCCGCGCCAACAAGGGCAAAAAGTGGGAGGTATGGGTCAACTCCCTGCTGAAGGTGCGCGAGCAGCTTTACGGACAGCCTTATAAGGAAGCCCTCACCGCGGTGGGTGAGCAGCTGGCAACTATCGAGGTTGATCGTCTGCGGGTAAAGCCCGTGGTTAAGATCATCGGCGAGTTCTGGGCGCAGATTACTGAGGGTGACGGCAACTTCCACATGTTCGAGTTCCTGGAGCGCGAAGGCGCACAGGTGCTGGTCGAGCCTATCGCCACCTGGGTGATGTACATGTTGTATCAGGCCAAAGCACGCGCCGCCGCCCGCCGCTCGCTCGATGCTCCGTACAAGAAGGTGCGCTGGTACGAGCTGCACAAGATGGCCGTAAATGAGCTGAAATTCCGCCAGAAGCAGTGGTTGTTTGGCGTCGGGGAGCGCTTCTATGCCCGCCAATATCACCGTATCGTGGAAGGGCTGGGCAGCGTCGCCCATCATCTTGTGGACCAGAAGGCAATGGCGGAGATGGCCAACCCGTTCTATAACGAATTCGCGCGCGGCGGCGAAGGCCACCTGGAAGTGGGAAAGAATGTCTGGTACACCAAGAACCACCTCTGCCACATGGTGCTGGCGCTGAAGCCGTTCGGGTGCATGCCATCTTCGCAGTCCGACGGTGTGCAGTCATCAGTGGCCAATCACTTCAGGGAGATGATCTTCCTGCCCATCGAGACCTCAGGCGAAGGCGAAATCAACGCTCACAGCCGCGTGCAGATGGCTCTGGGTGAGGCCAAGGTCAAAGCCCGCATGGAGTTCGATCAAGCCCTGAAGTCAACCGGCAAGCGGCTGGAAGACATCAAAGATTATGTTGCCGAGCATCCGTCGCTGCGCAACTTGTTCTATCCAGTGCCGCACGTTCATGGATACGCGGGCGTGGCAGCCAATTTCGTACTGCACGTCAATGACCTGATGAACGGCAAGAAGCGCCTGGCACGGGTTCCGGTGCGTGCGCCGAAGCAGCTGGCGGTCGCCCCGGCATTCGGGGATTAGCAACGGACGTTACCCAAGCAGAACAACATCCTCAGGAAGGAAGGTCATTCGCACATGCCCGATGTGGAGGTACTTAAGCAGCCTGAAGCGCCCCCGTCGTATCGCCTTGATGTGCAACTGCACGAGCTGCTGATGAAGCCGCCAGAGCAACCCCTGCTGCTGCCTCCGCCGCCTAACGGTAAGGAGCAGAAGCTGCCCACGCCAGTGTTTCCCCAGTATCCGGAGCTGATGACCGCGCCTGACGAGGACTTTTTCCCCAAGAACGGCAGGCGCAAGTACAGGGCGAAGCACATCTATCGCGCGATGAGAGGTTGGGCCTTCCCCTTCTTCCGCTCGCGCGTCCTGCCGGGCGACTTCCACCCCATCATCGCCTACCTGTTCAACGAGTGGAAGTGCAACCTGGATTGCCACTACTGCTGGGCGTTCGACAACAGTGTTAAAGGGATGACCGAGGACGTAGCCAAGCGCTCCCTCGACTGGTTGCGCGATTCCGGAGCTGGGGTGCTGGCGCTGATGGGTGGTGAGCCGCTGCTGCGCCCCGACTTCGCCCACAAGATTATTTACTATGCTGCCAAAAAGGGTTTCTGGGTCTATCTGCCGACCAATGGCCGCCTGATGCGGCCTGAGGTGATTGACAGGCTCGCCGACGCCGGTGTGGCTACGGTGAATCTTGCTGTGGATGCCTGGGACGTCAAGCCCGGCCTGCCCAAGGCGATAGTGCCCATACGCAAATACTTCGACTACCTGATTCGCAAGCAGTACAAGTATGGCTACAGCGTCTTCCTCAATATCAACATCTGCCACAACAACATGGACGATGTGCGGCAGCTGACGGAGTTGGCGCGCGACAGCGGCATCGCCACCGACTATCACATCTGCGAGTCGCCGATGACCGAGCAGCCGCACTTCAAGCACCTGTACTCCAATCCGACGTTCATTCGCGAAGAAGACCACCCGCTGGTTTGCCAGCTGATTGACGAGCTGATTGCAAAGCAAAAAGCGGGGTATCACATGGTGAACTCTGTCGAGCGGCTGGCGCAGATGAAGGATTTCGTTAAGGGCGAACTGGAAGACTGGAACTGCCGCGCCGGGCACAATTCCCTCATTGTTCGCGTGGACGGCACGCTGGCACCTTGCTTCCCGATGTACTCGGCCGGGTACGATTGGGGCACGATCGAGAATCACAAGTTCGAGACCAAGCAGCTCAAAGAGATGAAACAGGAGTGCCAGAAGAGCTGCTTCTCGACGCTGAACCACATTCTCGCCTTTTGTTACAACGACAAGCGCGTGATCGAGTGGCTGTTCCGCCAGGCGAAGCACGGCTTCCGGCGCGTTGAAGGCAACTTCGGCGAGTGCTGACCGGCAGTAATTCAGGAGGGGCATTGGATCGGCATCCTCATCACGGTACCTGTAGCACGGGCGAGCAGAAGGTTGACGTCCAACTGGATGCGTTGTTGAATTCGGCACCCATGGAGGAGTCACTTCCAGCGCGGGTTATGGCGCGCAATCGCGAAGTCTTGGCGCAGTCCGGGTTCAAGGCGGCTTACACCGTCGGAATGGACGTCGGCTCGACCACGGTCAAGGCGGTGGTGGTCAACGCTGAGGACGACCAGATCATCTGGCAGGACTACCAGCGCCATGAGACCAAGCAGCCGGAAAAGCTGCTGGAATTCCTGAAGCGCATGCAGGACGAAGTCGGCATTGCTCCGCACAATAGCCGCATTTTTATCACCGGCTCGGGCGGAGGCGCGCTTGCCAACCTGATCGGGGCCAAGTTCGTGCAGGAGGTTACTGCAGTTTCCCTGGCGGTCGAAAAGTTGCATCCGGAAGTAAATTCGGTAATCGAGTTGGGCGGTCAGGACGCAAAGATTATCGTCTTCAAGGAAGACGAGAACACCGGGCGCAAGAAGAAAATTCCTTCCATGAATGACAAGTGCGCCGGTGGAACCGGCGCAGTCATCGACAAGATCAACGCCAAGCTGAAGATCCCGGCGGAAGAGCTTTGCGACCAAGGCTACACCGGAATCAAGCTGCATCCGGTGGCCGGCAAGTGTGGCGTGTTCGCGGAAACCGATATCAACGGCTTGCAGAAACAGGGGATTCCGCCTGATCAGTTAATGGCATCGTTGTTTGACGCGATCGTTCTGCAGAACCTTACCGTGCTGACTCGGGGGCACACCCTGCGTCCTCATGTGCTGCTGCTGGGCGGTCCCAACGGCTTTATCCGTGGCATGAAGGAAGCCTGGCAGCAAAACATTCCGCGCACCTGGGAGGAGCGCAAGGTCCAGCTCCCTGAAGGTGTAAAGCCGCAAGATCTGATCAAAGTACCGGATAATGCGCAGTATTTTGCCGCGCTGGGCGCCGTCGAATTCGGCAAGGATGAAGAGCCGGAAGTCGGCATCTACATGGGTACAGAGTGTCTCGAGGACTACATCGCTGTGGGCCGGCAGGCAGAGAAGGCGAAGTCAGGCGCCGCCGGTCTCAGCACCTCCGACGAGGAGTTGGCTGAGTTCAAGAAGCAATATACGATTCCCCGGTTCGTAGGTGCGAAGTTCGTGACGGGCGAAACCGTGCGGGGATTCGTGGGATTGGACGGTGGTTCCACTTCCACCAAGGCAGTGCTTCTCTCCGAACAGGGCGACGTGCTCTGCAAGGCTTACCAATTGTCGGGCGGCAATCCGATCCAGGACACCATCGACATGTTCGTCGCACTCCGCCAGCAGGTAGAGTCGCAAGGAGCGAGCCTGGAGGTTCTGGGAGTGGGCACCACCGGCTATGCCAAGGATGTTCTGAAGGACGT
>CAZDYZ010001043.1:0-2013 GCA_964509525.1 uncultured Acidobacteriaceae bacterium | reverse complement strand
AATCAATTACTTTATCCAGAACAATGCCTTTTGTCCGTACCCGCTCTTCCACTACGGCCCTTGTACCGGCGCCTGGGGCGGCGAGGATCAGCGTCTCTCCAACCAGGTCTTGTGGCCTGATCCGGCTTTTGGTCGCCCATCGATGGCGGGCTGGAGCAATTGCTATCAATTGGTCAGTCATGAACCTCCGGGCTAGCAACCGGGGATCATGCACTTGCTGACTAACAAGTCCTAGCTCTAGCTGATTGGCCAGAACTTTACCAATGATCTGTTCACTAAACGCTATCTCGAGTCTCACTTCAACGGCGGGGTATCGTTGCCGAAAATGAGCGAGAACGTCGGGCAGCGTGTAAGTGCCAATGGGAAAACTTGCTCCAAGAACAAGGGTTCCGCCGCGCAAGCCTTTCAGGTCTTCGATGCGTTGCTCCGCCGCTGTCATCAAAGCTACGATCTCTTGCGTCGCTGCGAAGAGAATCTCTCCCCCTTGCGTCAGCGCCACTTTCTTCCCCAGTCTGTCAAACAGCGGGATACCGTAATACTCCTCCATCTGCTTGATGTGCTTGCTTACGCCCGGCTGGGTGAGGTGCACTACCACGGCGGCGCGAGTGAAGCTGCGTGTTTGTGCCACCGCCTGAAAGATACGCAACTGGTCCAGATTAACCATAATCTGTAGTTATTATAAATATTAAAACAATTCATTTGATTCATGGCAATAGCTTTTCTACTCTTGAAACGGGACAAGGAGGACATCATGAACGGTTTGCAATACGAGAGTGTGGAAACACTAGGATCCTGCATGGAAGAGCAGGTTGATCTCAAGCAGATTAGGCCTTTTGTCGTACCCACTCGCCACGATTGTTTTGTTGACGAAGCTGCGTTCCGTGTGGCCGAGGTCCTTAACTTCATGCTGGCTCGGGGATCTATGCCAGCCTAGCCAACATGAACCCGACCAGGCATCAGGGAAGATGAAGTCGTCTGTCTCTCGATGAGCAAAGGATAATCTTGATGCGGCGGGCTCAAGGCCCTGAAATCACTCGCTTGAGCGCCTGGATTCGGCGACCTGTTCAGTATCATTGCCCAGGCCATGTGTCCGTGGACCGAGCGGCGATCGACCATGGTCTACTGGATCGTCCCAGGTTTGTCGACTGGGTTTCTCATAGATCGACCACACAGCCGCTGGACCATTGACGTCTCAGGACATCGGCTGGAATCCGTCTCATGAGGTCAACGGCGAACGAGATGCAGTCCACCCTCAGAGGGAGCAATGCAAATCCGTGTTTGTCTCGCGAAGATGCAAAGCCACGCATTCACTCACCGTGATCGTGACCGGGCTGGGGGAACACATGCTCGCATCCGGAACCCGGCCCGCAGCGCCCAGCGCGTACCATCTTGCTCACAACCCATCTAGTATGCGCCAATGGATTTCCAGAACCGGGTGAAGAAGAGGTGAGCTGAGCGCAGTCTACTCGCCTGTCAGGGTAAAGTTAACGCTGATTTGGGTGTCAACCTCGATGGGCTCACCGTTTAGATAATAAGGCTTGTAACGCCACTGCTTCACGGCCTCGATAGCTGCCTGCGTCAGCATGGGATGGCCGCTTACGATGTGCAGATTCTGCACCGTCCCATCTCTGCCGATCACCGCCTGCAGGACCACTGTCCCCTGAATACGCGCCTGGCGGGCGAGCAGCGGATATTGCGGTTTCACTTCGTGAACAAGCAAGCCTTGGGCCACACCTGAAGAGACAGGGACTTTCTGTACGACCACCTTCGGCAAAGTCGCCGGAGCTTTCCGGACGATTTCGGTAATCACACTGTTCGGAACCCCGTTGGGCAAACCCATAGGCACACCACCCGGAATGCCAGCTTCTAAGAGCGGAGTTTCCTCGTCCCGGACCAGCGTGATGGTTTTCGGAATTTCTGCTGGAAGACGAAGCACGCCATGATCGAGTTCATCGATTGGCTGGCTGGATCCGGCGAGCCTCGGAGCGGCCGGCGATGTTGCCGGTGGCGGTG
>CAZDYZ010001042.1:0-3731 GCA_964509525.1 uncultured Acidobacteriaceae bacterium | reverse complement strand
AAACTATTGCCCTCAGCACCGGTGCTTCAGGAGGCACCCCTCTGAAGGTTCAGGTTGCCAGCGGAACTATCATTCGCCGCTATGCGCCTGACTCGGTGAAATTTGACGATGCCAAGTCGGGCACACTCAGCCAGATCAAGCTTGGTGACCAGCTTCGAGCCCGGGGAACCAAGAGCGCTGACGGCAACGAGCTGGCGGCCGAAGAGATTGTCTCGGGAACCTTCCGCAACGTCGCGGGCACGGTTGTGACGGCAGATCCCACAGCCGGCACTCTCACCCTGACAGACTTGGCGACGAAGCGGCCGGTGACGGTGCGGATCAACAGCGACTCGCAGATGCGTAAGTTGCCTCCCACCATGGCGCAACGCATCGCGATGCGCTTGAAAGGCGGGGCTCCGAACGGCCCGGCGGGAGGAGCAGCCGGCGCACCCCCTCCTGCGCGAGGCAGCGAGACCCAGGGAGCGGGCGGTGGAGGCGGCTTCCGTCAAGGTGGAGCACCCGATTTTCAGCAGCTGCTGATGCGCTTGCCTGTGGTCACGCTTGCCGATCTCCAGAAAGGCGATGCCTTGATGATTGTTGCGACCGAAGGCAGCGCCGAGGTGCCCTCGACTGCGATCATTTTGCTCAGCGGCGTGGAGCCGATTCTGACGGCGGCGCCTAGCGAGGCGAGCACTATCTTGTCACCGTGGAACCTTGGCGGCGGAAATCTTGGAACGGGGGATACTCCCTAACTGGAATTACTGCTGTGTACCTGGCTCCCGTTGGGTCATAAGTCGTTGGAATAGAATATCTTACGATAAATGCAATTGGTGAAGAATTTGGCGGCTTTTCTGTCTAAGATACTGATTACAAGGAAGAATGAGAGCAGGGGAGGAGGGGTCACTGGACGCCGGTTCTCCCCAATTCAGGCCCGCGCGCCTTTCAGATTCTATTGCTCGGTTTCTATCCTTGGGCTCTTACTTCTCTTGCTCACCTCCGTTGCTGCTGCGCAAACCTCCTCTGGCACTCTGCGCGGCAAGATCACTGACCCTTCCGGCGCCGTCGTTCCTCAGGCGACGGTCATGGCAAACACTGCCGACGGAAGGTCCATCACCGTCGTCACCAACAATCAGGGCGTTTATGAGTTTAAGGGACTCCCGCCTGGCAACTACACAGTTACCGCTGTAGCCAAGGGCTTCGCGACCGACCAGGAAGAGGGCGTGAACGTGGTCGCGGGGCAATCTCAGCAGCTCGACATCGCGCTGCAGATTCAGGTGGAGCAGCAGCAAGTCGAAGTCCATGAGGAAACGCCGACAGTGGATGTCAGCCCGCAGAACAGCGCCAGCACCCTGATCATAAAGGGCAAGGATCTTGAGGCGCTCTCCGATGATCCCGACGAATTGCAGTCCGAGCTGGAAGCGCTGGCAGGGCCGTCGGCCGGGCCCAATGGCGGACAGATTTACGTTGACGGATTCACCGCCGGGCAGCTTCCACCCAAGTCAGCGATTCGCGAAATCCGCATCAACCAGAACCCGTTTTCCGCGCAATACGACAAGCTGGGCTACGGACGGATTGAGATCTTCACCAAGCCGGGAACCGACCAGATGCACGGCCAGGTCATGGTCAATGGCAATACCTCGGCGTTCAACGCGCTTAATCCTTTTGTGACTGAAGAGCCGGGCTACTACTCGGAGATCTTCAACGGCAACATCAGTGGCCCGCTGGGTAAGAAGGCATCATTCTTTTTCACTGTTCAGCAGAGAAACATCGACAACGAATCGGTCGTCGCTGCCCAAATTCTGAATCCCAACAACGAAATCATTTCCTACAACCAGGCCGTTCCCAGCCCTTCAACGGTGCTTAACATCAGTCCCCGCTTCGATTTCCAGCTTACCCCGAACAATACCTTAACGGTCCGCTACCAGTACGAGCACAGCACTCAAGATAACGGTGGCATTGGACAGTTCTCTTTGCCGACGGTTGGCTTTAACTCCAACAGCAGTGAACAGGTAGTCCAGATCAGCGATACTCAGGTCATCAGTCCTACCATCATCAACGAGACGCGCTTCCAATATATCCGCGACACCAGTAACCAGATCCCATTAAGCACTGACCCAACTCTGATCGTGCAGGGGGCATTTACCGGTGGCGGTAGCCCCTCTGGCACCGTCATCACCAATCAGGATCATTACGAACTGCAGAACTACACCTCGATCGCCCGTGGGCACCATTTCATCAAGTTTGGCGGCAGACTTAGAGACACACTGTATTCCAGCAGCCAGAACTCCGGATTCAATGGCAGCTACAATTTCTCCTCGCTGAATGCGTACCAGATTACAGAGGCCGGACTGCAGGCAGGGCTTACGCCGCAGCAGATTCGAGCCATGGGTGGCGGAGCCAGCCAGTTCTCACTCGTTACCGGACAGCCACTGTCAGACGTCTCCATGCTCGATGTGGGCCTGTACGTTGAAGATGAATGGAGATTCAAGCCTAACATTTCGCTCACCGCCGGCCTGCGTTACGAAACCCAAACGGGGATTCCCTATCGTGGCGATTGGGCGCCGCGTATCGCCGTGGCGTGGGGACTCGGCCACGGAAAAACACCCCCAAAGACCGTCCTGCGCGCGGGATACGGCATCTTCTATGACCGTTTCTCCTACAACTACCTGCTGCAGGCGGAGCGCCAGAACGGGATCACTCAGGTTCAGTACCTGGTCAGCGATCCCAACTTCTATCCACTGATTCCGCCTCCGAGCGTGCTTGCGAAGCTGGCGACAACCTCGCCTACGGTCTATCAGGTTGCACCCAACATAGACCCGAGCTACACAATGCAGACGGCCTTCAGTGTAGAGCGTCAGCTTACGAAAAGCTCAACGCTTTCGGTTACCTATCTCAATGCACGCGGAGTGCACCAACTCTTCCTCCGGAATGCCAATGCTCCGTTGCCGGGCACCTATCCGCCGACTGACATTCGGCCTTTTGGCGGGACAACCAACATTTACCAATACAGCTCGGAAGGTGTTTTTGAGCAAAACCAGCTAATCGCCAATTTTCGCGTGAACCTGTGGAACCGGGTGTCGCTGTTTGGCTTCTACTCGTTGAATTTTGCCAACAGTGATTTGGGCGCTGGAGGGGGAGCCAGCGGGAGCGGCAGCTTTTTCGGCGGCGGTACTGCAAATGCCGCCTTCATCTCAAATTCCTACGATCCCATGCAGGATTGGGGACGCGCTAGCTTTGACGTGCGCAACCGTTTCGTTCTTGGGGGCAGCATATCGCTGAAATATGGCTTTCGCCTGAATCCCTTCATCGTCGCGCAATCGGGTGCGCCCTTTGACATCATCGTCGGCCAGGACCTGAACGGCGACTCGATTTTCAACGACCGGCCGGCGATCGGAACCACGGCGGGACCAGGGGGTACGGTTTATGTGACGCCATGGGGCTCGTTCAACACCGTGCCGATTGCGGGCCAGCCCATTGCCCCTATCAACGCTGGAAGTGCAACCCCGCTGTTCACATTGAACCTGCGGCTGAGTAAGACTATCGGGCTCGGGCCTAAGCTTGACCGCAACGCCATGGCGAGCGCGGGCGGTGGCGGACCGCGCGGCGGCGGTGGCATGGGCGGCGGAGGTGGTCGTGGCGGTGGCGGTGGTGGTCTTGGCGGACGCGGGTTTACTGGCGGAGGTAACCCGTTTAACTTCGGAAACGAGACCAGCCATCGCTACAACCTTACGTTCACGGTCAGCGCGCGCAAT
>CAZDYZ010001041.1:0-5292 GCA_964509525.1 uncultured Acidobacteriaceae bacterium | reverse complement strand
GCTGAGACTGTCTCCATGTGGCAAAGCTTGTCGTTCGGCGCCAATTACAAAGCCGCCTATTGCATGGCGGTGTGCCCTGCGGGTGAGGACGTAATCGCGCCCTTCCTCACAAACCGCAAGCAATTTCTGGACGATGTCGTTCGGCCCCTGCAGAACAAACCTGAGACGGTCTATGTTGTTCCCAATTCTGACGCCGAAGAGTTCGTAGCGCGGCGCTTTCCGCACAAGAAGACCCAGCGTGTGTCGAACGGCCTCGCCGGCCAAGGAACCATTCGCGCCTTCCTGCGAGGCTTGAACTTCGTTTTTCAGAAAGGTCAGTCAAAAGGCCTTAACGCTGTCTATCACTTCACGTTCACCGGTCACGACGAAGTGAAAGCAACAGTCACGATTCGAGACGAAAAGCTGCAGGTTTCCGAAGGCCACAATGGGCAAGCCGATCTGCGACTTACTGCCGACAGCCAGACCTGGCTGCGATTTCTGCGCAAAGAAGCCAACCTCGTATGGGCGCTGCTTCGGCGGAAGATACGCATTCAAGGATCGCCCAAGCTGCTGCTTGCATTCGGGCGCTGCTTTCCATCGTGAATCGGTAATTGGCGCAATGCCAGGACCTGAACTGCTGGACAAAGACGCATTGATCCAGGTCTACGGCGCTGGAGTAGAACTACAATCTCGCGTGTTCGTTGGTTGCTCCCGGATGACGTAAGTTAACAGGCAATCCGGAAACTGTCCACGTGGACGTAAAACGCTAGGGCCTTATCGGAAGCGCCCCGGCGTGAACGGGCGAAGCGGAGGGCCTCAGCGTAGTGCCGGGGCGCTTTCGATAAGGTCGTTAGAAGGAAGCCGCTGGTCGGTTGCGGCGGACGCGGGTCAGCTATGGGATTTCAATAGCGTTTTCCTTGATAAGGAGACCCTCAACTTGTGTCTTCGCGCCTGAGAATCCATGACTGCCATGGCGGCCAATCATAAGGCTTAGCAAGTCCGGGTGCAAGGCTCATTTCAGGAGTAATCTCAACCAGCGACACGCGGCAGCGTCCGCCGCGCCAGCGGGTTAGTTCTAACGCCCAAGTCGTACATGTGATTGGCTAGGGTACAGAGGCGGGCAAACAAATGGGCTCGAAAACAGGGAGACACGCGGAATTGTCTGAGAACCGATTCAAACTAAGGCGTCTGGGAATCTTCCTGTCCCCGGGGGCAGAGCTCACCCTTTCCGGGGCCGCCAGAACCGCAAGGGATGAAAAGGTGAAAAAGTTCAGCAGCGTAGGCGATTGGGTGTATAGTGTGCGACACCCAAGGTCTGGTTCATACAAGATGACTGGGCCAGTGCCAAGCGCTATTTCCCAATTTACTCGTTTAAGGAGCGAAACACCATGCGCCGTAGCCAGTTTCTCGCTCTTCTTTTCTGTGCCACAACGATGACCGTCGTTTCGTGTGCGCAGACACCACTGAGTTTCATCCCTGTTAGTCCGTGCCGTGTCGCCGATACAAGGAACGCGGCTATGCCCGCCGGCTTCGGCCCTCCAAGCCTTGCAGCGGCTTCTACCAGGACGTTTATTATCCCGGACAATCACAACTGCTCGGTTCCCAGCACGGCATTGGCGTATTCACTGAATGTAACGGTAGTTCCAAATGGGAATTATCTGGGATATTTGACGATATTTCCCGACAGCGCGACTCCGCCCGTGGTTTCCACTCTGAACTCGTATGATGGCCGCACCAAGGCAAACGCAGTCATCGTAGGTGCCGGTACTGCTAACGCCGGCGTTAGCATCTACGTCACCGACCAGACCGATGTGGTGCTGGATATCTCGGGGTACTGGGTGAGCCCAAGCAACCCAGCTACCGGAAAGCTTCAGTACTTTACCATTCCGGGCGTCAACGTCTGCAATTTGGTTAACACACAAAACGCCGCTGGACCGCTTGGCGGGCCGCCCCTGACTGGCGGAACTGCTCGCTCTTTCCCCGTCCAATCGGGGTCATGCGGGATACCGTCCTCAGCGGTCGCTTATTCGCTGAACGTCACCGCCGTTCCAACTAATGGAACCCCCGTAAGCTACGTGACAGTATGGCCGTCGACTCAGGCTCAGCCTGGGACTTCTACTCTGAACGCACCCACGGGCACGACCGTCGAGAACGCGGCGATCGTAGCCGCCGGAGGAAGTACTGGAGACATTTCTGTTTTCTCGCCAGATGACACCAACATAATTATCGATATCAATGGGTATTTCGCCCCGGGGGTGCCGGGGACGAGTTTGACGCTATACACCGTAACTCCATGTCGCGTGCTAGACACACGCACGACGTCGGGCGCGTTCACTGGCCAAATAGATGTTCAGGTCCAACCCGCACTCGGGGGAGGGGCGTGCAACTTGCCGGCATTTTCCGCCGTGGGACCAGAGGCTTACGTGCTGAATGCAACGGCTCTTCCGGAGAACGGCGCGGGATTCGGTTTTTTGCCCGTTTGGCCCACCGGTTTACCTTTGCCTTTCCCATCGACCCTGATCGCATTGGATGGAGCGGTTAGTTCGAACATGACGATCACATTTAGTTTGCCTCTGTACGCCGGTTACGTCTCCGCGTTCGCATCTATTCCCACAAACCTGCTGCTGGACATTTCCGGCTACTTCTCGAATGACGTGTTGACCATTACGACCACATCGATACCAGCTGGAAACCAGCTCACCCCCTATGCTGCGTTTAACATGGGCGCTCAAGGCGGCATTCCACCCTATACTTGGACGGGAACCGGTTTTCCCACTGGATTAGCGATTAGTACCGCGGGGGTGATCTCGGCGACTTGCGTCACCGGCACGACCTCCACCCCCACCATTTCGGTGACCGACTCAGCTTCACCTCCGGATACGGTTACCGAGAATACTTTGGCCCTTACGATCAATCCGTATGTAGCAATGACGTTCGTGACAACGTCCCCGTTACCGAATGGAACGTTGGGCTCTCCATATGGGCCGGTGCAAATAGTCGTTGCAGGCGGAGTGCCGCCCCTCACTTTCACTTTGGCCGCGGGCTCAGGCTTCACCACCTTGCCTGTGGGTATGAGTTTGTCGTCCACTGGTGTAATCTCTGGGACGCCTCCAGGGACCGACCCGGTCGGAACTTACACGCCTACGATACAAGTCACAGACAGTGCGTGTCCCACGCCGTTTGCTGTTATGAAGACTTATTCACTCACCCTCAACTAGGTCGAAGGGGGGATCCGGCCTCCCCGAAAGAACGACTTCGCTGGACAGTCTCCGGCAGTCTGCAGCTGGGGCCGTACTATAGAATACGATAAATGTATTAACTGTTTATTGAAATGTGCTTTTATTTTTGCGCCAGCCCTTAGTGGTTCACTATCTAAACGCCGACCGTCAGACCGGCAAGCTTCCGAAGGGAGCTATGCCTCAAATAGAGATCAAGTACGTGCAGTTGAGCATCTCTAACTTCCGCTCAATCAGCCGTCTGATTGAAGAGGAAGTAACCCTTCCCGATGAAACTACCCGCCCCGGTACTGCTTCTGACATGGATGTCTTGATGTACAGAAACGACAGGGCGTTTGGCTTCGAGTTCAGCAAAATCGCGTCTCAACCTCGTTGGAAACAGTATCCGGAGATCGTTGCAGCTGTGTAGGAGAAGGTAAAGCCGTACCTCGACGGGAAGAAGTTAGGTACTCGTCTTGGTAAGTCCGCTTCCGGGTTGGAGTGGAAAGCAATGCTCGCTGGCACGGTAGTGGATGCCAGCCTCAGCGATCTGGAGGACTAATCAATTAACCGAGGGGCAGGAAACCGCCCCATAACCCAGATCCCCCGGCGGATGGATACCCCTATCGAGGTTTATGAGCCTCTCATCGAGATCCCCTGATAGGCAAAACCCCAGTAGGTAGATCACCCTATAGCATGCCTAATCTCTATAAGGAACCGGGTGTCAAACCTTTGAAATTCCCCTGTCATTTGCGTATTCGCGCGTTTCTATAAAGAATGTCTTTGGTTTCTTGGCTCTGCACAACAATCTGTAAGAACGTGCATTCTACGCGGCTTTCTGAAAAGCGACGAATTCGGTCTTGGTGGCTGCCAAACGCTGCGCCTTCAGCAGCAGGTAGGCAAGATCGCGGTAGCCGCGTCCACGACGCAATAGAGCTTTGATGTTTCCATTGACCGCTTCCACCACACCCAGGGGAACTTTGGTCCGGCAGTAGTTCAACAATCCGTCCAGATGATTCAATAGCATCTGCGCCAGTTTCTCCATAGGCTTCAGCCGCTGCCAGCGCAGCTGGTCGATCCAGCTTTGTAGGTAGCGCAACATGGCGCCTTCGTAGGTATAGTTCCAGAGGCGATCCAGGCTCTCTTTCAACAGATAAGCCTTCATCACCCTCCGGTTGAGGGCGAACAGTTTATTCAACTGCCGTTTCTTATCCGTATTCAAATGAACCCAGCGGGTCAGCAACAGCCAGTGCTTTCCCTTAATCAGCTCTCGTGCCGCACCTCCCTTGCGAAAGAATTCCGCTCGCCGCACTTCGGAAACCGCTTCGTTGGCATGCTTCATCACGTGGAACTTGTCGTAGACCAGGCGACACTGGGGAGCCCACTGTTCCAGGCTCAAGCGATACGGCTCATGCATATCCATGCAGGCCGCTTGCAGGGCACTTCGTTGAAAAGCACTCAGCTCGTTCTGGAAAAACTCGTCCAAGGTTGCCTGCTTGCGCTCCCGCCCGAACCACAAAGGCTCCCCCGTCTGCAAATTGCTCACCACCGTGAGAAACTTCTGCTTCTTCCCCAGATAAATCTCGTCCACCCCCATCTGCCGCAAGGCCGGCTTCCTCCGTCCTGCCGCCCAGCGTTGCAGATAGCGCAGATCGATAGCTCGCACCGTGCTGCTGGCCAACCCAAACTGGCGGGCGACGCGCCGCACCGCTGCACTCTCGCAGGCCAAACCCACCGCCTCTTCAAAGCGCTGGCTGAACGGCGCCTTGCTGGGCAACTGCGGCACCTTTTCCGTCTTTACCCCACAATCGGGACAGCCCACCCGGTACAACTCCACCACCACCGTCGTCCGAAACTCGAAACAGGGCAGATCTCGTACCTCGCGCTCGTACGTGTCATAGGCCTCGGTCAGCTTCCGCCCGCAGCCCGAGCACACCAATTTCCGGTTTCCACGCTTGCGCCGAACCCACAGCTTCAGCGTTTTTGCCGCCTCGTTGATCTCGTGTCGATAGACCCTATACCCTGGCCACCCTAGTACTTTGCTCCAATCGGTTTCTCTCATCCTTTCGAGTGTAACCAGAGTTCCCGAAAACCCAAA